>NZ_JAUMZG010000007.1:2354-48568 GCF_030528245.1 Campylobacter sp. | reverse complement strand
TATTGTTCAGTGTCTTTATCGTACCCTGATTATCAAGGCTGGTGATAGTGCCGCTGACGGTGCCGCCGATAGTGCCGCTTTGTTGGTTGGTGAGCTGGCCGCTTTGGAAGGTGATACTACCGGACTCGATCTTACCTGAGTTGGTGAGGTTGCCGTTCATGGTATTGTTCAGTGTCTTTATCGTACCCTGATTATCAAGGCTGGTGATAGTGCCGCTGACGGTGCCGCCGATAGTGCCGCTTTGTTGGTTGGTGAGCTGGCCGCTTTGGAAGGTGATACTACCGGACTCGATCTTACCTGAGTTGGTGAGGTTGCCGTTCATGGTATTGTTCAGTGTCTTTATCGTACCCCGATTATCAAGGCTGGTGATAGTGCCGCTACCTTGGAGATTTTGAATTTGACCTCTCGCATAGTTTGTGATTTTCAAAGTCGAACTATCGTTAGTTAGAGACTGGATAGTGCCTCTTAGTTCTATGCCTTTGTTGATGGTTGAATTATTCCCTAGGGTGAGAGTTTTTATGGTCGATCTGACAGAGAGTCCATTGCCAGTGATGGCTCCTGTGTTTTGGAAATTTTGAACGGTTCCTTCTGTTTCATAGCCTTCTATGGTGCCTGAGTTTATGATTACGATATTTTGCGCTCCGTTATTATGCACAGCGTATCCGGCATTGAGTTGCCCTTGTTTGGCATTAGTGATCAGCCCAGCATTATTTAGAGTTTTTAGATAAGAAGCGTAATCGCCCGTTTGTATCCCTCCTTTGATGGTGCCTGTGGAGTGATTGGTCAGTAGGGTGATAGTACCCCCTCCTATCCATATGGCAGGCTGATTTGGACTGGAAATCATGCCTTTGTTATCAATCGTATCAGCACGAGCTCGAAATCCCCTCGCTATGCCTATCTTAAGAGCCACTGAGAAGTAGGAATACGAATTAGCCATTTGTGCTATGGTTCCACCTTGCTCTATGGTGACTAGGTTTATTTGTTTTGTATGTTGGATAGAGAAAACTCCATCTTGTTGAGCCCATTTTAATCAAAGTACCACCCTTTGCTATGGATAAAGTCCCTCCATTATGTTTCCAAATACAACCTCCAATTTTCAAACCGATGACAGAATGACTCTTAGTAGCACATTGATTAGCAAAAAGGTCGGTGTTGAGTAGGGATAAGACAAGCAAAGAACTTGCCAGGCTTGGTTTAAAGAGAGAAGAACGACTTAGCATGATTTTCCTTTTTTTGTTTTATGGTTTGTATCGCTACTTTAGCAAAAAATGTGCCAAAATTCAAGAAAGTATTTTTTTTTTTTTTTTTGTAAGTCCTAAATTATAGGGCTTTGTTTGGATTTGATGCCAAATTTTTAATTAACAAACAGTAAATCAAAACGAAAATTCTAACACCTTTCGGGGAGGAAAATCGCCTCTCATTGGTGTGATTCAAGGTTATTAAAAATTTCCGGCTTTAGCTTTAAAAGCAGGCAAAAAGCCGCTAGCGCTGCTTGCTTTTGGATGAACGGTCTATCGCCGCGCAGGTGTAAGATTTCTTGCAAATACGCACCATCCCTAAACATCGCTCCGATGAGGATCGTCCCAGCCTTCATGCCCCCTTCATCGCCCTCTCCGGCTACCCCGCTCAGGGCAAGGGCGAAGTCGCATTTTGCCGTCTTAAAAATCCCCTTTAGCATGAAATAAACGCAGCGCTCACTGTACTCCCCGCCCCCCTCCAAAATGCCCTCGCTGATGCCCAGCCACTCGTGCTTGAGTCGGTTAGAATAGCTCACAATCGAGCCCTCAAAAATTCCACTCACGCCCTCGATTTGGGTGAGCATACTCGCGCAAAGCCCGCCCGTGCAGCTCTCGGCGAAAGAGATTTTCAGCCCCCTTTCCAAGAGCTTGGAGACGATGAAATTTAGAGGATTTTTCCCCAAAAAAACCTTCGCGCCAAAGAGCTTTTGCACGCCCTGCAAAAAGCTTTCTATCGTGCCATTTTCATGGCTGATAACCTTAACGAGCGTGAGATTTTCTAAAAGCTTGCTCGTTTTGATATTGACCTTAAAGGACCTTGTGAGGGTCTCAAGCAGGAGGAGGGCGCTCTCCTCATCGATGCCAAAGAGGCAGAAAAAATCATAATCGAGCGCGACATCGCCCAGCAGGGGGGGCATCTTTTCGCTGGTGTCGACATTGAGGAGGTTGATCCTGCAAGCATCAAGCGCGCAAACAAAGCTATTCGCAGCGCTTAGGGATCTGTCGGGCACTAGGGTTTGCTCTTTGAGGACGAGATTGTCATCGCTTAGCGTGGCTAGAATTTTGGCGATGATGCTGTAGTTTTGAGGGCTGGAAAAGATGGTGATGAAATCGTAACTATGCGTGAGTTTTTCCAAAAAAAAGGGCAATTCTTTGTCGCTTTTGCTTTGAATTTTAAGCTCGTCGATTTCGTGAAATTTTTCCTCATAGCGCCTGAAAATGTAGTCTTTATAATGCGGATGGATGATGAGCTCATCGCCGATGATGAAGAGCAGATGTTTCATAAAATTTTCCTTTTTTGTAACGATTATAACCAATCTTAAAACTATTTCGTGTAGAATTCAAAGCAAAAAAGGTGTAGCGATATGGACTATAAAGAAACTCTTCTTTTGCCGCAAACGAGCTTTGCCATGCGGGCGAATTTAAGCGAGCTTGAAAAAAAGCGCTTTGAGCGATGGTTTTGCGACAATTACGCCTACGAAAAGATGAAAAAAAAGCGCGAAAAAAGTCCCAAAAGCTTCACCCTCCACGATGGTCCGCCCTATGCGAACGGGCACATCCACATAGGCCACGCCCTCAATAAAATCCTCAAAGAAACCCTCATCAAGCTGCATTATTTCAGGGGCGAGAGTGTGCGCTTCACGCCGGGCTGGGACTGCCATGGACTTCCCATAGAGCAGCAGGTCGAGCTCAAGCTCGGCGCGAAAAAAAAGCATTTGAGCAGGAGAGAAATTCGCGCCCTTTGCAGACAGCACGCGGGGGAATTTATCCGCATCCAAAGGGAGGAATTCAAAGCCCTGGGCGTGATAGCCGACTGGGACAAGCCCTATCTTACGATGGATTTTTCCTTTGAGGCTGACATCTACCGCACCCTGTGCGAGGTGGCTAAAAAAGGACTTTTGGTGGAGAGGTGCAAGCCTGTTTTTTGGAGCTGGGCGGCCAAATCGGCCCTGGCCGAGGCCGAGGTGGAGTATGAGGAAAAGGAGGATTTTTCCACCTTCGTGGCCTTTCCTTTGAGCGATGGGGCGCTGGAAAAACTGGGCCTCAAAGAGGCTAGGGCGGTCATTTGGACGACCACGCCCTGGACCCTGGTGGCCAATCAGGCCATCGCCCTCAACCCCGATGAGAGCTATGTCCTGACCGAGGAGGGGCTGATTTTTGCTGAAGTTTTGCTTAAAAATATGGCCGAAAAGGGCTTCACGGCGGGGAAAATTCAAAAACGATGGCCAGCGCGGGAGCTTGAGGGCTTGGAGGCGGTCAATCCGCTGAATTTTAGGAAGTCGCTTTTCATTTTGAGCGCGCATGTCTTGATGGACGGGGGCACGGGGCTTGTGCACACAGCGCCCGGACACGGGGAGGATGACTACTACGCCTGCCTTAGATACGGCATTGAAATTTTAATGCCCGTGGATGAGGGGGGGTGCTATGATGAAACCCTACGCCTAAAAGCCCTCCTGCCCGAGCCCCTCCTGCCTGAATTCATAGGCCTGCACATCTTTGAAGCGAATGAAAAAATTTTAAAGCTCTTGGGAGAAAATTTGCTGGAGGCTTCTAAATTTCGGCACTCTTACCCCTTTTGCTGGAGGACGCACAAGCCCGTGATTTACAGAGCGACCAAGCAGTGGTTTATTGCGATGGATGAGGCGAGGCTTGAGGGCAAGAGCCTAAGAGAGCGGGCGCGGGAGGAAATTTTAAAAACGCGCTTTTACCCCCAAAGCGGGGTCAAAAGGATAGGCTCCATGGTGGAAAATCGCCCCGATTGGTGCATTTCTAGGCAGAGGGACTGGGGGACGCCGATAGCCTTTTTTAGGGACAAAAAGAGCAAGGAGGTGATTTTTGACGCTGCGCTTTTTGAGGGTGTCGCGGCCATTTTTGAAAAGCAGGGCGCGGATGCGTGGTGGGATTTGAGCATCAAGGAGTTACTGTCGCCTGACTCCAAATACAAAGCGGAGGACTTGGAAAAGGTCGAGGACATCCTCGATGTGTGGTTTGACAGCGGCAGCACCTTCAACGCGGTTTTAAATTCTGGCCGCTATGATGCTGGCGATGGGAGAGCTAGCGTGTATTTGGAGGGTAGCGATCAGCACAGGGGGTGGTTTCAAAGCTCACTGCTTCTTAGCGCCATCATCAAGTCAAAAGCGCCTTATGAGAGCGTCCTCACGCACGGCTTTACCATCGACGAGCGGGGGCAGAAGATGAGCAAGTCCTTGGGCAATGTCATCGCGCCCGAATATGTCGCCAAGACCTACGGAGTGGAGGTTTTGAGGCTTTGGGTTTTTTTGAGCGACTATGCTACGGACCTGAAAATTTCAGAGGCCATACTCAAGCAAACCAGCGAGCAATACCGCAAAATCCGCAACACCATCCGCTTCCTCCTTGCCAACACCAGCGATCTAGCGGACCTAAACCACGGCGAATTCTCCCTCATCGACAGGTGGATTTTAACCCGTGCGAGCAGGGTTTTTCAAAGCGTTAAGGAGGATTTTTATCGTTATGAATTTTCCAAGGGCTTTCATCAGCTTTTAGGTTTTTTGAGCGCCGATTTGAGTGGAATTTATCTTGACATCAGCAAGGACAGGCTCTATTGTGAGAGCGCAAAAAGTCCCAAAAGAAAGGACTCTCAAGTGGCGATGGCCCTCATAACAAAAGAGCTCCTCGCCCTGCTAGCGCCTTTTTTAAGCTATACCATCGATGAGGTCCTGGAGCACTGCGCGCCCTGCATCAAGGGGGAGGCTCAGGATGTGTTTGACTTGCAAATGGGTGAAAATTTCGCCTTTGATTTTGAAGTGGAGGATGCGCTTTTGCTAGCCCTGCGGGAGAAATTTTTTGAAAAAATCGACGCGCTCAAAAAGGACAAAATCATCAAATCCACCCTCGAGCTTAAAATTCAAGGCTCTGTTTTTGGCCGCTGGGAGGAGGGGGAGATTGTCGATTGGTTCATGGTGAGTGCGGTGGAGGATGATGGCGATGGGGAGAGGCTTTGTGAGTTTGAGCTTGAGGGTGAGAGGGTGGGCATTTTAAGGGCCGATTTGCACAAATGCCCCCGCTGCTGGCGGCATCAGGCCCGAAGCGAGGGGAGCCTTTGTGCGCGCTGTGAGGGGGTTTTGAAACATGCTTGAAAATCCCGTCCCCACAAGCCTCATCGTAGGCACCATCGTCGTGGTTTTGGCCCTCAGTGCCTTGGCGATTTTTGCGATCAAAAAACTAAAGGAAAAAGAATGATAAGCCTAAAAAAAGCCCTGACTTATTCTCAAGATGAGCTTGAACTTTTGAAAAAGGAGCTCAACGAAAAGGCGCGGGCGCAGAGGCAAATCGGCGCCTTCGTGGAGCAGTTTTTACACAGGGATCTGAGCCAGAGCGGCGCGGGCGTGCCCATCGCCATCAAGGACAACATCAGCGTCAAGGACTGGGAGCTAACTTGCGCTAGCAAAATTTTGCAAGGCTACATCGCGCCCTATGATGCTAGCGCGGTTGCAAATTTAAGAGCAGTCGGCTTTGCGCCCTTTGGCCGCGCTAACATGGACGAATTTGCGATGGGAAGCTCCACGGCGACCTCATTTTACGGCAAAACGCTCAACCCCACAAACCCCACACGCGTCCCCGGCGGCAGTAGTGGGGGCTCGGCCGCGGCGGTGGCGGCGGGGCTGGCTTTGGCAAGCTTGGGCAGCGATACTGGCGGCTCTGTAAGGCAGCCTGCGGCCTTTTGCGGATGCGTGGGTTTCAAGCCCAGCTATGGCAGGGTGAGCCGATACGGCCTAACCTCCTACTCCTCAAGCCTCGATCAAATCGGTGTTTTGACGCAAACGGTCGAGGACGCGGCCATCCTTTACGATGCCATCGCGGGGCATGATGCGAAAGATAGCACGAGCGCGAGGCTTGATTTTAGCCCCACGGCCCCGCTTTTGAACGCGCAGAAAAAATTGAGGATCGCCGTGATAGAAAACCATCTCCAAAACTGTGATGAGTCGGTCAAAAAGGCCTTACTTAGGTCGGTGGAGGCGCTAAGGGCGCATGGGCATGAGATTGTTTTGAGAAATTTGCAGGACTATGAATTTGACATCGCGGCCTATTATATCATCGCCACGGCTGAGGCTAGCGCGAATTTGAGCCGCTATGATGGGGTGCGTTATGGGCGCCGGGCCGAGGGACAAAATTTAAAGGAGCTCTACATCAAAACGCGCAGTGAGGGCTTTGGCGCGGAGGTGAAGCGCAGAATTTTGCTGGGCACCTTCGTTTTAAGCAGCGGGTATTATGAGGCCTACTACATCAGGGCGCAGAAGGCTAGGGCATTCATCAAGGCGAAATATGAGGAAATTTTGCGGGATTGTGATTTGATTTTTATGCCCGTTACGCCGACTACGGCCTTTGCCTTTGAGTCGCAAAAAAGCCCGATGCAGAGCTATTTGGAGGATGCCTTCACCGTCAGCGTGAATTTGGCCGGACTGGGCGCCATTTCCGTGCCTGTGGGAGTGGACGCTCAGGGGCTTAATGTCTCGGCCCAGCTTGTTTGCAGGGCTTATGAGGAGCAGACCCTGCTCGATGGGGCGCTTAGCTTGGAAAAAATTATAAAAAATGGAGTTTGAGATGAAAATTATAGGGCGTGCTTTAACCTTTGAGGATGTTTTGCTAAGGCCTTGCTATTCTGAAATTTTACCCAAGGAGGCGAAAATTCACACCCAGCTCACGCAAAAAATCCGCCTCAACATCCCCCTCATTTCTGCAGCCATGGACACGGTAACCGAGCACAGAGCGGCCATCATGATGGCGCGGCTTGGGGGGCTTGGCATCATCCACAAAAATATGGACATCGCTTCCCAGGTCAGGGAGGTCAAGCGGGTGAAAAAAAGCGAGAGCGGGGTGATCATCGATCCCATCTTCATTTCCCCGGATACCAGCGTGGCTAAGGCCCTGGAGCTTATGGCTGAGTATAGGATTTCTGGCGTTCCTGTCGTGGATGCGCGGCAAAAGCTTTTGGGAATTCTCACCAATCGCGACCTGCGCTTTGAGAGTGATTTTGAAAGCAGGGTTGAGAGCGTGATGACAAAAATGCCCCTCATCACCGCTCCTCAGGGCTGCACTTTGGATGATGCGGAGAAAATTTTTAGCACCAACAAGGTCGAAAAACTCCCCATCGTGGATGAGGAGGGTCGTCTCAGCGGGCTCATCACCATCAAGGACTTGAAAAAGCGCAAAGAATACCCCGAGGCCAACAAGGACGATTTTGGACGCCTCAGGGTGGGCGCGGCCGTGGGCGCGGCGCAGATGGATAGGGCCCAGGCCCTCATCGAGGCGGGGGTGGACATTTTGGTTTTGGACTCGGCGCACGGGCATTCTAGAGGGATCTTGGACACCCTAAGGGCGATCAAGAAAAAATTCCCCGAGGCACAAGTTATCGCGGGCAATGTCGCCACAGCCGCTGCCACGAGGGCACTCATCGAGGCAGGAGCGGACGCGGTCAAGGTCGGCATAGGGCCGGGGAGCATCTGCACCACGCGCATCATCTCAGGCGTGGGTGTGCCGCAAATTTCAGCCATCGATGAGTGTGCTTTGGAGGCGGCGAAATTTGGCGTGGGGGTCATCGCCGATGGGGGGATCAAATACTCAGGCGATATCGCCAAGGCCCTAGCAGCGGGGGCGAATTCGGTGATGATAGGCTCGCTCCTTGCGGGCACGGATGAGAGTCCGGGAGAGCTTTTCACCTATCAGGGCAGGCAGTATAAGAGCTACCGGGGCATGGGCTCACTGGGCGCGATGCAAAAGGGCAGCTCGGATAGGTATTTTCAGCAGGGCACAGCAGGGGAGAAGCTCGTGCCTGAGGGCATTGAGGGGCGTGTGCCTTATGTGGGTAGCATCAAGAGCGTGGTGCATCAGCTTTTGGGGGGACTGCGCTCGGCTATGGGCTATGTGGGGGCGGTGGATCTTGTGGAATTCCAAAAGAGGGCGGAATTTGTCGAGATCACCAGCGCGGGTCTGAAAGAAAGCCATGTGCATGATGTGATCATCACTCAAGAAGCGCCTAATTATAAGGTCAATCCATGAGCTTTGAGGAGAATTTACAAAAGGCCAACAAGGCACTGGAGAGCCTGAACGAGGGCGCCCTCAGTCTCGAGGAGAGCGTGAAAATTTACAAGGCAGGGCTTGAGTGCGTTGAGAAAGCAAGGGCGGAGCTTGAAAAAGCAAGGCTTGAGGTGGAGCGTGTCGATGGGATCGAGTAGGATAGCCGCGCTTCAGCTTCCCACTTTGGCGATGAGTGAGTCGCGCTTGGACTACTACCTCAAGGCGTCCAAGGATAACGGAGCGCATCTGATCGTCCTTGGCGAATACGTCCTCAATAGCTTTTTTACTGAGCTTTTAACCATGCCCAAGTCCCTCATCAAGGAGCAGAGCGAGGCGAAAAAAGAAAGCCTCATAAGGCTTTCACAAAAATATGCGCTTGAAATTTTAGCCCCCCTTGTGAGCGTGGAGGCTGGGGGGTGTAAAAAGCTTTGCCTGAAGGTTTCTCCAAGTGGGATTAAAAGCTATGAGCAGCAGCTTTTGATGCCCTATGCGCACTGGAATGAGGCGAAATTTTTCAGCAATAAATGCGAGAAAATCAGGCTTTTTACCTTCAGTCATGAGGGGCTTAAGTGCGCTTTGATCTTTGGCTTTGAGGCGCATTTTGATCGCTTTTGGAAGGAAGTGCGGGCCAAAAAAATCGACCTTGTCCTCATTCCCACGGCCTCGACCTTTGAGAGTATGCAGCGCTGGGAGGAGCTTTTGAAAATGAGGGCTTTTTTGAATCAAGTCAGCATTTTGCGCGTCAATCGCGTGGGTACACTCAAGCACAGCGAGGAGTGGAAATTTTACGGCGATAGCTTTTTCATCAACGCTTTCGGCGAGCTTGAAAGCCGTCTGGGAAGCGGGGAGGAAATGCTCCTTTGCAGTCCTAAAAATGCCCTTGAAGCTAGGAAAATTTGGGGCTTTGATAGGATCATCAAGCCTTATGAGAAATGATGGAAATTTTTTTTAAAAATACAGCCGCCCTGCGAGATGAGGGGCTTAAAAATGTGCTTTTGCACCTTGCACGATGCAGCGCGGAGGGCGAGGGGGGTTGGGATTGGCGCTATTGTCCCCTTGAGGATGGGAATTTTTTTAGCATCGCGCAAAAGGCCTCCATGTATGAGGATATGGAGCGTGAGCTTTTGTGCGATGAGGAGCGCATCGTGCAAAACAGCCCCCGCTATCCCTTCATTTTCCTCTACGGCGCGGCCAATGGGATGCTCATCAAGCGCTTGTGTTTGCGGGGGTATCGGCATATTTTTGTTTTTGAGAGCGATTTGGAGCTTTTGTTTTGGGCCTTGAGCGGGTGTGATTTGAGCGCGGAATTAGCCTCCGGGGGCCTTCATTTTTTCAACCCCCTACAAAAAAATGCCCAGTCCAAGCTCGCCCTGATTTTCAACAACCCGCACATTTTACAACTCCACTCTCTCATGCCCTTTTTTGTGAATAATTCCTTCTACGAGCGCCTTTTTTCTCTGCAAATTTCACACACCCAAAGCCTCTGCGCCCTCGTTTTTAACAACCTCCTAAATTCCAAAGCCATCCCCTTCCCTGAGCTCGTTTTTCAGCAGTATGAAAACCTTTTACGCAACACCCCGCTCATGCTCTCCTCCCTGCCCCTGCAAAGGCTTTTTGGGGCTAAAAGAGCGGCCGAGGTTGCCGTGGTGGTCTCTGCTGGTCCCTCACTGCAAAAGGACCTAGCCCTGCTTAAAAAGGAGCAAAATCGGCTTGTGATTTTTGCTGTGGATGCTGTTTTGCAAACGCTTTGCGAGGAGGGCATTGAGGCTGATTTTGTTTTGAGCAGCGATTATGATGAGATGGTTTTGGAATTTTTCAAAATCCTCCCCGCAAAGGCCCTTTTTGTCTGTAGCTATTCAAGCTCGCACAAGCTTGTGGCCTTTTTGAAGAGCCAGAATTTGCCCCTGTGCGTGGCTTTATCCACCGATGAGCCCTCTGTGGAATTTGCTTTTTTTGAAAAATTTGGCTTCGTGGAAATGGGAAATTTTGTAAGCTATTTCGCCTACACACTCGCCCTAAAAATGGGCTTTAGGCACATCATTATGCTTGGCCAAGACCTCGCCCTAAGCGCTGAGGGGAATTCTCACGCCCAAGGCTATGCCTTTGGCACTCGCAGGGAGAGCTCGGCGCAAGGCGTGAGCTATTTTGAAGTAGAAATGTGGGGGGGGGGGGGAGTGCCTCACTCACAGCACTTGGAATTTTTACCGCTTGGAGCTTGAGGGGCTCATCGCGTCGCATGATGGGGTCAAATTTTACAACGCCTCAGGCACGGGAGCGCGCATAGCGGGGGCGGTGGAGCTAGAGTTTGGGGAGTGTTTGGAGGGGCTTGATTTGAGGGAAAAATCTTGCATGGAGGACTGGGGAGAATTTGAGGCCTGCGCTAAGGAGCCTTTGGAGAAATTTTTTCTTTTGATGGGGGAAAATATTGAAATTTGTGAGTTTTTCATAGAGCAAAGTCTGGCTTTTAGAAAAAATTTGAGGGAGGTTTTGAGGATAGGACTGAATCGCAATCTTTTGGAAAAAACCCACCAAAATATAGAAAAATTCAACGCTATCTTGGCCGAAAATCAATTTTTAAACGATGGCAAACTCAACCACGCCTTTGTGAGGAGGGGTGAGCTTTGGGCCAGGGTTTTGAAGCAAAAATCAAAAACTGAGGAAAGATATCTTTTTAAATTCATCGCTTACTACGCTCGGTGGCTTGAAATTTTTGCCAACGCTTTGGATGAGAAAAAAAGTATCATTAAAAATTCGCTCAATTGTTACTTTTAGTAATATTATGGAATATTAAAAAATAATTAATGTTTCTTTTTTGCGTCCATTAATGGAATTTTTTTAAATTTTAAAAAAAGGAGAAATAATGAAAGAAGTGGTGGTTGTGGCGGCAAAAAGGACGGCCATTGGCTCTTTTTTAGGCAGCCTGAAGCAAACGGATGCTGCGCAGCTTTGTGGTTTGCTCGCAAAAGCCATGCTTGACGAGGCTCGGGTGGATAAAAGCCTCATCGATGAGCTGATTTTGGGTCAGGTTTTGAGTGCGGGTTGCGGGCAAAATGTCGCGCGTCAAGCCCTGATAAAATCTGATCTTGGCATCGATAAAACCGCGTTTGTTGTCAACATGCTTTGCGGCTCTGGTTTGAAGGCCGTGGAGCTGGGCTTTGAGTCCATTCGCTCGGGCAGGGCTGATTTGATCTTGTGCGGGGGTGTTGAGAATATGTCCCGCGCGCCTTTTTTGCTTGAAAATGCGAGGCTTGGTTACAAAATGGGACATCAAAGCGCGATTGATAGCATGATCAAAGATGGGCTTTGGTGTGCTTTGAGTGATTGTCATATGGGCATTACGGCGGAGAATTTGGCGAAAAAATACGGCATTTCACGCCAAGAGCAGGATGAATTCGCCCTCAATTCCCAGCTCAAGGCTCAAAAAGCCCTAGAAACTAAGGCCTTTGATGCGGAGATCGTGCCCTTGAAAATCCAAGACAAAAAGAGGGAATTTATCTTTGATGAGGATGAATTTGTCCGCAAAAATGTCAGTTTGGAGGACTTGGCGCGACTGAAACCTGTTTTTGACAAAAGCGGCACCGTTACCGCTGGTAACTCTTCAGGGATCAATGACGCCGCGGCCCTGCTACTTTTAAGCTCAAAAGAAAGGGCACTTGAGTTGAATTTACCCATTTTGGCAAAGCTGAAAGCCTTTGCCAGTGTGGGCGTGGAGCCCGGAATCATGGGCATAGGTGCTGCTTTTGCTGCGAAAAAAGTTTTACAAAATAGCAAGTATGCGCTGGGGGATATGAAGCTCATCGAGGCCAATGAAGCCTTCGCTGCGCAGAGTCTTGCCGTGATGAAGGAGCTGAAAGCCGATGCTGCTAGGGTCAATGTCAACGGCGGCGCCATCGCGCTTGGTCATCCAATCGGAGCGAGTGGGGCGAGGATACTGGTGAGCCTCATCCATGCACTGAGAAAGAGGAGTGAAAATTTGGGCTTGGCCACCCTCTGTGTCGGGGGTGGGCAAGGTATCGCGGCTGTGGTTGAGATCTGAGGAGTGAATGATGAATAAAATTGTTACGAATTTGGACAAAATTTTTGAAGGCTTGAAGGATGGTGCGACGCTTTTGGTCGGGGGCTTTGGCCTGTGCGGGATACCTGAGTGGGCTATCAAAAAGGTCCGTGAGCTTGGCGTGAGGGATTTGGTCGTGGTGAGCAATAACTGCGGTGTGGATGATTTTGGCTTGGGAATTTTACTCGCCAATCGTCAAATCAAAAAAATCATCGCCTCTTATGTGGGTGAAAATAAGACCTTTGAGCGTCAATTTTTGAGCGGTGAGCTTGAGGTCGTGCTGACCCCTCAGGGTACTTTAGCCGAGCAATTGAGAGCTGGCGGGGCTGGCATCGCGGCCTTTTATACGAAGACGGGCGTGGGTACTTTGGTCGCAGAGGGCAAGGAGCGTAAGGAATTTGACGGGGAAAGCTACATTTTGGAGCGGGCGATTCGGGGTGATTTTGCCCTTGTGAAGGCGCAAAAAGCGGATAGGTTTGGCAATTTGATTTTCAACAAAACGGCGAGGAATTTCAACCCCCTGTGTGCGATGGCTGGGGAATTTACCGTGGCTGAAGTGGAGGAGATCGTCGAGGAGATAGAGCCTGATAGCGTGCATCTTAGCGGCATCTATGTGGATGCGGTTTATTGGGGCAAAAATTATGAAAAAAGAATAGAAAAAGTCATCACAAGGGAGTGAAAATGTCAAAAGATCGCATCGTAAAAAGAGCCCTTAAGGAGATAAAAAATGGGATGTATATCAATCTAGGCATAGGAATCCCCACCCTCATCGCTAATGAGATCGAAAAGCTGAATTTGGAGGTCTTTTTGCAGTCGGAAAATGGACTTTTAGGCATCGGCGCCTACCCTAGCCCTGAGGAGGTGGATGCGGATCTCATCAATGCAGGCAAGGAGACGGTTACGGCCGTGCGGGGGGCTAGCTTTTTTGACAGCGCCCAGAGCTTTGCGATGATCCGCGGGGGGCATATTGACTTGGCGATTTTAGGGGGGATGGAGGTCTCACAAAGCGGGGATTTGGCAAATTATATGATACCGGGCAAACTCGTCAAAGGTATGGGTGGGGCGATGGACTTGGTGAGTGGGGCGCGGCGTATTGTTGTTGTGATGGAGCATACGAATAAGCAGGGCGAGAGTAAGATAAAAAAAAGATGCACCCTTCCCCTCACGGGTCAGAGGGTGGTGCATAGGCTTATTACGGAGCTTGGAGTTTTTGATTTTAGAGGGGGAGAGATGATTTTAGTGGAGCTGATGGAGGGGGTAAGTTTAGAGGAGCTGAGGGTTAAAACTGAGGCGGAATTTAGCGTGGATGGGAGGTTGAAATGCTGAGATCTTTTACGAAAATTTGTGTGAATTTAGCGTCTAGGTGGCTGCCTGATTCTTTTGTCTTGGTCGCGATTTTGACCATCATCGTTTTTTTGGCCGTGCTTGGATTTACCGATCAGGCTCCGCTTGGCATCGTGCAAAATTGGGGCAATGGCGCCTGGAGCCTGCTTGCTTTTTCCATGCAGATGGCTTTGGTTTTGGTTTTGGGACAGACCTTGGCGAGTGCGAGGGTGGTTTCAAATTTTTTGCAAAAGCTCGCCTCCATCCCGAAAAATTATTTTTCTGCCATCGTGATGGTTACGCTCATGGGGCTGCTGGCAAACCTCATAAATTGGGGATTTGGACTGGTGATTTCTGCCATTTTTGCCAAGGAGATTGCCAAGAAAGTGCGGGGGGTGGATTATCGCTTGCTCATTGCGGCGGCCTATTCTGGCTTTGTGGTGTGGCATGCGGGGCTTTCGGGCTCTATCCCTTTGACCCTAGCAAGCGGCGGGGATGCTCTGGCTAAAAGCACGGCGGGGATTTTAAAGGAGGGAATTCCTAGCTCGATGACGATTTTTTCAAGCTTCAATCTCATAATGATAGCCCTCATCGTGCTGATTTTGCCCTTTTTACTCGCAGCCATCCATCCCACCAAAGAGGATACACTAGAAATCGACAAGAGGCTTTTGGAGCGTGAGGCTGTGGATCTTGAGCTCATCGATCACAAGCAGGACAAGAGTCTAGCGGTGTATTTGGAAAATAGCTTTTTGATCACCCTATCTCTTAGCATTTTGGGCTTTAGCTATCTTTTTTATCATTTTTCAAAGGGTGGGGATCTGAGCCTCAATATCATCAATATGATCTTTCTTTTTTTGGGGATTTTGCTGCACAAAAAGCCCATATCCTACATCAAGGCCATCCATGAGGCGACCAAAAACGCCAGCGGAATTTTGCTACAGTTTCCCTTTTACGCGGGCATCATCGGCATGATGGTGGGCTCATCGGGTGGGGTGAGCTTGGCGGGGATGCTTTCAAATTTTTTCATCAGCATTTCAAGCTCAGAAACCTTCGCTCTTTTCACCTTTTGGAGCGCGGGCTTTGTGAATATTTTCGTCCCATCAGGTGGCGGCCAGTGGGCAGTGCAAGCGCCCATCATGATACCGGCAGGACTTGAGCTTGGCATCAGTCCGGCCATCACCTCCATGGCCATCGCTTGGGGGGATGCTTGGACGAATATGATCCAGCCTTTTTGGGCGCTTCCCGCACTTGCTATCGCTGGACTTGGGGCTAAGGACATCATGGGCTATTGCATTGTGACGCTTCTTTTTGTGGGCTTGGTCTTGAGTTTGGGCTTTTTATTTTTGATTTAAATTCAAAGAGATGAGATGAAACGGATTGCGATTGTAACGGGAAGTGCCAGCGGCATAGGCTTGAATATAGCCCAGAATTTTATCCGTGAGGGGTATGGCGTGGTTTTGTGTGATTTGAACGAAGACGCCCTAGCCCAAGCGGCCAAAGATCTTCCCAAAGAGAGCGTTTTGGCCTTAAAATGCGATGTGGGCAAGGAGGAGGAGGTCAAGCGGCTCATCGATAGGACTCATGAAGTGTTTGGTCGCATTGATGTTTTGATCAATAATGCAGGCCTGCAGTATGTGGCTAGGCTTGAGGATTTTCCTACGGCGAAATTCAACCAAATGCTTCAGGTCATGCTCACGGGCGCTTTTTGCACGACTAAATTTGTCCTGCCCATTATGAAGGATCAAAAATTCGGGCGCATCATCAATATGGCCTCCATCAACGGGCTGATAGGCTTTGCGGGTAAGGCAGCCTACAACAGCGCCAAGCATGGTTTGATAGGGCTGACGAAGGTAACGGCCCTGGAATGCGCCACCTTTGGCATCACGGCTAATGCCATTTGTCCGGGCTATATAGACACGCCTTTGGTGCGCGGACAAATGCAGGATTTGGCTCGCACGAGAGGGGTGGATTTGGAGAGGGTTTTGGAGGAGGTCCTATTCTCGCTCATCCCACAAAAACAGCTCATTGACATCAATGACATTGCGAGCATGGCTTTGTTTTTGGCCTCCCACGCTGCCAAGCACATCACAGGGCAGAGTATGGTCATCGATGCGGGATACACTGCCCAGTAGGAGTTGAAATGCTAGGGATTGTTTTGGGACTCATCGTGCTTATGATTTTGGCTTATCGTGGCTGGTCCATCATTTGGGTAGCCCCCATAGCTTCTGGCATTGTGGCCTTGGGCGGGGGGCTTGATTTGATGGACGCTTATACGAGTGTCTATATGAGCGGTTTTGTCGCCTTTGCCAAAACTTGGTTCCCTGTTTTCATGCTCGGGGCCATTTTTGGCAAACTGATGGAAATCACAGCCATGGCGCATTCGGTCTCACGCAGCATAGGGACCATCCTCGGCGCCAGGCGGGCTATTTTGGGCGTGATACTCTCTGCGGCCTTGCTCACTTACGGTGGGGTGAGTTTGTTCGTCGTCGTTTTTGCGGTTTATCCCTTGGCACTTTCTCTTTTCAGGCAGGCCGACATACCAAGGCGCCTCATACCCGCCTGCATAGCCCTAGGGGCCTTCACTTTCACCATGGCGGCATTTCCGGGCAGCCCTCAAATTCAAAACCTCATCCCCATAAAATATTTTGGCACCACAAGCATGGCCGCGCCCTTTATGGGGCTTATCGCAGGCCTTATCATGCTTTTTGGAGGCTATTTTTATTTGAAGTATCGAGAAAATCACCTGCGCAGCTTGGGGGAGCACTATGATGAGCCCGATGAAAAGCACCAAGCCCACAGCACCGAAAAAACACCGCCTTTGGCACTATCCCTACTGCCCTTACTTTGCGTGGTGCTTTTGCTCAATGTCTTTTCTTTTTCCATCATCAACGCCCTGCTGTGTGGAATTTTTTTAATCCTGATTTTAAACATCCATCGTTTCAAGACCTTCGTCAAAGCCATCAACGACGGCGCCACAGGCTCCATCATAGCGATCATAAACACCGCCGCTGCCGTGGGCTTTGGCTCTGTGGCTAAGGCTGTGCCGGGCTTTTCCACCCTGAGCGAATGGCTCTTAACGCTTAAAATCAATCCCCTCATTTCAGAAGCTGTGGCGGTAAATTTGCTAGCGGGAGCCACAGGATCGGCATCTGGAGGCATGGGTATAGCACTTGAGGCCTTGGCGGAAAAATACAAAGAACTGGCCCTGAGTCAAAACATCTCCCTAGAATTGCTTCACAGAGTGGCCTCCATCTCATCGGGCGGGCTTGATGCCCTGCCGCACAATGGCGCGGTTTTAACGCTCTTGGTCATCACGGGGATGAGTCATAAAAAGTCTTATTTGGATCTTTGCGTGGTGGCCGTGATCATCCCTATTTTTGCCCTGATCGTGGGGATAATTCTGGCGCAATTTGGCATTTATTGATTCTTTTTTAAAATTTCAAAAACAGCCCCAGAAATTTTCTCCACCGAGCTAAGCTCCACCCTCTCGTACGTGGAGTGAGGACTGTGGATGTTAGGCCCTATGGAGCAGCAGAGCACTTTTTGCCCCGCCTCGATGATGCCGCACTCAAGCCCTGCGTGGATGGCAGAAATTTTAGGCTCGGGGGTGAATTTTGCAAGCGCCTCAAAAACCTCCGCACTGAAGGCGTTTTCCTCGCCCTGCCATGGCGGGTAAAAATTGAAGCTTTCGGTGCTAAAACCAAGGGCCTTAAAAAGCTGCAAGGTCTCAAATTCTAAATTTTGCAAATCTTCTAAAACATTCGAGCGGGCAAAAAGCTCAACACTCGCTTCGTTTTCGCTCATCTTCAAAAGCGAAAGATTGACGCTACTTTGGACGATGCCCAGCCTTTGATCAAAGGCCCTAACGCCGTGAGAAAAGGCGTTGATACCAGAAAGTATCTTCCCCCCCTCGCTGCAGACACGAGCCCTCTCCTCGCCCACAAATTCGCAGGCAATGTGCGCATTTTCGCAGGGCTTTTTTTGCGTCAAGATGAGGGCGGCGGCGTGTTTGGGGATGGAATTTATCCGCTCACCACCTTGGAAGGCGATGATTTTCCCATCATTTTGCGCAATGAAGCGCGCCATTTCTTTGAGGGCGTTTTTGTGATTTTTGACGATGTCGATCCCTGAGTGCCCCCCCCTGAAATTTCGCGCCTCAAGCCTGTAAATCCTCCCACTTTCCTCCTCATAACTCAGGGGTAAGCGCGCCCTCATATCCACCCCTCCCGCGCAGCTTATCATGATCTCGCCCTCGCCCTCGTGGTCTAAATTTAAAAGCTTGGGAGCGCGGATTTGATGCTCCAGTCCCTTAGCGCCCAAGAGTCCCACCTCTTCATCGTTGGTAAAGAGGCACTCAAGGTGCTCAAATTCAGCCATCGCGGCCATCATGATCGCCACGCCTATGCCATTGTCCGCGCCAAGACTTGAATTTTTCGCCTTCAAAAAGCCCGCCTCCTCGTAAAGCTCAAGGCGGGGCGCATCCCCCATGCAAACCATATCGTAGTGGCTTTGCAGGCAAATTTGAGGCCTGCCCTTGAGGCAATGGATGTTGCCGACCCTATCGATGCTGCACTCAAAGCCCTTTTCTTTAGCATAGGCGCTCAAAAATTCCCTCAACGCTTCGGTTTGAAAGCTGCAGTGTGGGATTTGGCTGATTTTTTTGAAATTTTCCATGACGCTTTGCATTTTTGCTCCTTAAATTTGGTTAGAATTATGCCACATTTTACATTTTGGGACCCGTTCGTATGAGGAATTTAAATTTGAGGCATCTTGCTAGCAGTCCTCGAAAACTTTTTTTGATTTTGCTTTTGATTTTTGGGCTGCTTTTTGCCGAGAGTTTTCTGGATGAAAATAGCTTTGAGGTGAGGGTGAGTCGGGTCATTGACGGGGATACTTTGGAATTTCGCAATGAGGACAACAAGCGGGTGCGGGTGCGGATTTTTGGCATCGATGCGCCAGAGCTCAAGCAAAAATTTGGGCGAGAGTCCAAGATGCGCCTTGCGTCCTTGGTGCAGGGGAGGCGGGTGGTGATCGTCCTTAAAAATAAGGACAAATATGGCCGGCTGGTCGCTATGCTTAAGCTTGATGCGAAGGATGTCGGGCGCGAGATGGTGAGGCAGGGCTGGGCCTGGGCGGATGATTATTTCACGCGAATTTATGCCGGGGAGCAAAAGGCGGCACGCGCGGAAAAAAGAGGACTCTGGCAGGATAAAAACCCCACAAAGCCCTACGAGTGGCGTAAAAAATTCAAGGAGCAAAGGTGAGGAAAATCGCGGTGTTTGTGGTGGCTTGGATGCTTGGGGGCTGCTTTGTCAATGAAAGGGGAATTTCCAACCGCTTTTACGATGACTGCAAGGAGTATTACGATGCGGTCGGGATCTACCACAGGGAGTGCCCGAAAAACTGGGTGGACCTCCCCCTGAGTCCTTAGGTTTTATTGAGGGCGTGCGCTACGACCGCTGCCATGGCCTCTGGATTGGTCTTACCTATGTCGCTGGCATCTTCTGCTGGTTTGCTAGCAGAAAGCGGACGCTTGAGCTTGAAGATATGATCCTCAGTGCAGACGACTTGGATGTTGGCTTCAAAAATTTTGATTTCCTTAACAAAACCCACGATTTTGACATCCCTTTTTTTAGAGCTCTCATCAAAAAGGGCCTGGGCCTCAAGCTCTAAAATATCGCCAAGTTTTAAGGGGGCGTAAAAATAGCATCTTGAGCCGATAAGGACGGAAAATTCTTTATTGATCGCTGCTTGAGCGACATAATTAGCCGCGGCAAAAATGAAAGCGTCCATAATCAAACCCTGCTCATCGACAACCATTTCTGCGTTGGTTATCAAAACGGACTTTGCGTAGTTTTTTGAAAGGGCCACGACCGTGCCTACTAGGGAATTATTGACCTCAGGTGAGGTTAAAAGCTCGGATTTGATGCGTGAAATTTCCTCGTTAGAGGCGTATTCTTCTAGCTGTGTGAGTTCTTCAAAATTGTTTTTCTTCATCGCTTGGCCTTTCTGCTTGGCTATATCGGCAAAAAGATGAAAAAATAAAGTCTAAAATTCTTTGAGCGCTTTTTTAGTCTTGGGCCAAGACTTGCAAATTTATCCCTTTAAGTTTAAAAATTTTTACCCTCTTTTTCACACGATTTTCACGATGTGAATTTGTGCGTAAATAACTAAAAAATAGGACTTTAAGTTTTGAAAAGCAGAAAAAATTTTT
Organism: Campylobacter sp.; assembly: GCF_030528245.1. Lineage (GTDB taxonomy): Bacteria > Campylobacterota > Campylobacteria > Campylobacterales > Campylobacteraceae > Campylobacter_D. Next base: position 28,683 of record NZ_JAUMZG010000007.1, on the reverse strand, counting down.
TATGGTTTTTTAAGCTTTCTTGATGAAGCTGTGAAAAAATTTTAATTAATGATTTATTAACTTTCATCTTGTTTTATTTCGGCCGATTTATTTCACAAATTAAGGAGAAAAAATGCTTTCAAAAGAAGTGGTTAAACTGCTCAACGAGCAAATCAACAAAGAAATGTACGCGGCGAATTTATATTTGAGCATGAGTTCTTGGTGCTATGAAAATAGCCTTGATGGGGCTGGTTTGTTTTTGTTCGAGCATGCGAGTGAGGAGAGCGCTCACGCTAGGAGATTGATAACCTACCTCAACGAGACCGATTCTAAGGTGGAGCTTAGGGAGGTGAAGCAGCCTGAGCAGAATTTTTCGTCCCTGCTGGATGTTTTTGAAAAAACCTACAAACACGAGCAGGAAATCACTAAGTCCATCAATGCGCTTGTGGAGCACATGCTGGTGAATAAGGACTATTCCACTTTCCAGTTTTTGCAGTGGTATGTGAGCGAGCAGCATGAGGAGGAGGCACTCTTTCGCGGCATAGTGGATAAAATCAAGCTCATCAGCAATAACGGCAATGGCCTTTATCTGGCCGATGAGTATATTAAAAATTTAGCCTCAAGCAGGAAAAAATAATCCCGTCCCATTTCGGGGCGATAAAAAGTGGAGTTGATGATTTATTTTTCCCTAGAATTTAGCGTTTTGATGATTGCATTTTTTGCAATTTACTGGCTTTTTAGGGAAAATTTCAGGGTGCAAAACGCCCTGATTTTGACCTTTTCTTACGGAATTTACACCCTAATCAACCCCTATTTCTCCCTCATCCTGCTCGTTTATACCTTTTTCATCCATTATTTTGCCCTCTTGATCTTCGTTCGTCGCAAGCGCTACATTTTTTTCACCTGTCTTGCCTTCGCGATCTTAAATCTTTGCGTCTTTAAGTATTTTTCCAGCATAAAGAGCGATTTGGACGCGATTTTGGTTTGGTTTGGGCTTGATTTTTTGGACTTTGATTTGATTTTTCCCATCGGCATTAGCTTTTATGTTTTCAACTCCATCACCTATCTCGTGGGCGTTTATAAGCAGCATCGCTTGGTGAGCTTTTTCAACCTCGCTTTTTACCTGTCCTTTTTCCCGACCCTCCTCCTAGGTCCCATCATGCGCAGTGATTTTTTCTTTGCCCAGGCGCATCAAAAACGAGAATTCAAGCATGCCAATCTCATCATCGTGCTCCTCATTTTTGGCATCATCAAAAAGGTTCTCATCGCCAATTATCTGGGAATTTACGCCAAAAATATCCTCAACAACCCCACCGCCTACAATTTCGCCGAGCTGCTCAGCGCCATTTACGCCTACGCTGTGCAAATTTATTGCGATTTTAGCGGCTATGTGGATTTGGTGAGCGCCTTTGCTCTGATGCTGGGTTTTGTTTTGCCCATCAATTTCAACATGCCTTATCTGTCCCACAACTTAAAAGAATTTTGGTCCCGCTGGCACATCAGCCTCTCCAACTTCATCAAAGACTACATTTACATCCCCCTTGGGGGTAGTAAAAAGGGGCTTGCAAGGACGCATTTTAATATCCTCATCGCCTTCGTGCTCTCAGGGCTCTGGCACGGAAACACAATAAATTTTCTCATCTGGGGGTTCTTGCACGGGCTTGGGGTATCCTTCATCCATCTCATCGCAAAGGGTCCCTTTAGCCTCAAAAAAGTCCCATTTTTGGCCAGAATTTTGACCTTTCATTTTGTGTGTTTGGCTTGGGTGTTTTTTTATTATAAGGAGCTTGACGCAGCTTTTGAATACTTCCTAGCCTGCTATCATAACTTCTACCAAAGCGTAGCCTACAAGGACATTTACATTTTGGTAGCCTTTGCGGTGCTTTTTTTGATCTATCCTTTGTTTGTGAATTTTAAGGATTATTGTGAGCGGATTTTGACCCTCACGCCCTTTTTACTCAAGCCCTTCATCATCGCCTTCATTTTGCTCTTGGTTTTTGCCTTCATGCCAAGCGGCATGCCTGAATTCATTTACTCGAGTTTTTGATGCAAATTGTTAAATTTTTCTTTATTTTGATGGTCGTTTTTGTGCTGGTTGTGCTTGTGATGAACCGTAGCATCAGTTCGTATTTGGAGCAAAAATATCATTTTGCCTTTTACCCACAAAATGATGTCCTCAAAGAAGCCAATGCCCTAAAGGTCAAGCTCGAGCAGGTCAGGATGATCCTGAGTAACGAAAGCATCATCCCCCAGCAAGATGAAGCAAGGGCAGAAGAAAGCCAGCCTCTCATCGAGGATGTGGGGGCTGCTGTGGTGGATGAGAATTTAAGCGCTGAAATGGAGGTGGAATTTATCGACAATACCAAGCTTGAAGTGGAGGCTGGGGAGGGCTTTTTGCTCATAGGCGATTCCCTGATGCAGGGCGTGGCAGTGGCTTTGAATAGGGATTTGAAGGATTTGGGCTTGAGGGCTGTGGATTTGAGTAAGCAAAACACGGGACTTTCTTACAAGTCCTATTTTGACTGGGCTAAGGCGACCAATAGCACCCTAGCAAGCAATCCTCATCTTAAATATTTGGTCGTTTTACTGGGGGTGAATGACCCTTGGGCGATCAAAAAAGGCGGGGCTTATCATGGTTTTAATTCCGCTTCTTGGCTTGAAATTTACACAGCACGCGTGGATGAAATCATCCAAATCGCCAAAAAGCGCGGAGTCAAGGTTTTGTGGTATGAAATCCCCCCCGTGAAAAAGGAGGATTTGAACAAAAAAGTCAACATTCTCAATCAAATTTACAGCAATGAAATCCTAAAAAATCAAGAAATTTTTATCAACACTAAGCTTTTCTTCAGCAAAAACGATCGTTTTTCAAGCTACATCCAAGACGAAAACAACAAAAGCATCAAGGTGCGAAGCGATGATGGGGTGCATTTTACCCCAAGCGGGGCAAAAGAGATGTCAAAGCTGCTTTTGGAATACATCAAAATCAAGGACAAAGATGGGAATTAAATTTTTCGGGCTTTTGCTTCTTTTCTCCTGCGTTTTTGGCGCGAATGTCAATGAAGAGATGGAAAAAATTCTCGCGCAAAATCAAAAAAGCATCCTTAAAAACTATGCCTACAAGAAGGATTTGAGGGGCTTGGAGAAAAAATTTAAAGAAAAGAAAAATTTTAGCATAAGGATTTATGGGGACTCTCACATGGCGGCGGATTTTTTCCCAAGGGTGGTGCGGGACTATCTTTTGCACTCTAATGCTGTGGGCTTTGCGTATCCCTTGCAGCCAAAATATCAGCAAAATCTCAATTTAAAATACGATCATAAAAATTTTATAATTTTTAATTCCAAAAATACCAAAGAGCAGGGTTTGAGCTACCCTCTGGGCGGCGTTATCGCTAGGGCTGATGGGAGGGGGAGCTGGATAAATTTGGACACAAGACTGGAAAAGAAAAAATTTAAAATCGGCTTCGTTTTCAGATCCCCACTCCCTCAAAATGCCTTCAAAGTGCAGGATGCGGCGGGCAAAAGCTATGCGCTTCGCTCGCATCTTGCAAACAAATGGTCGTATAAGGAGCTTGAATTCACCTTTCCCATACGCATTGAGGCCCTGCAAAAAGGCGCCGAGCTTGGGGGCTATTTCATCACTGAAACGAGGGGCAACAACATCTTTTTAGACACCGTAGCGATAAACGGGGCGCGCAGCGACTTGTGGAAAAATTGGAACGAAGGGGTTGTCCGCAAGCAATTGGCCTTGCTTAAAAATGACTTAATCATCCTTGCCTACGGGACAAATGACGCGCTTTTTAAGGCTTTTGACAAAAATAGCTTTAAGAAAAATTTTAAAATTTGGATCAGGATGCTTAAAAAATACAATCCAAATGCCGTTTTTTTGCTCATTTCTCCCCCCACGGTGAAAAATGCTAATTTCAACGCCGTGCGTGAGGCCTTGCACGAGCTAGCAAGGGAGGAAAAAACCCTGCTTTTTGACACGCACGAATTCATGCAAAATAGCGGAGGAAAGGAGCTTTGGATAGAAAAAAAGCTCTCCTTAAAAGATGTGCATTTGAGCGTTAAGGGTTATGAGCTGATGGCGAAGAAGATGCTTGAGGATTTTAGAAAAATTTTTGAGGAAAATGGCCGCAAAAACTGAAAGGAGACGCGTGGTTTTTCTGATCCCATTACTGCTTATCATCGCTTTGATTTTTGGGCTTGATTATTATTATTTTGAGGAAGAAAATAGGGCGCTTAAGGCGCAGAAAATTCAAGAAAATGAAACCCCACCTTCAGGGCAGGATAGGGAGGAATTTTTGAGATCCTTGTTGGGGGAAAATGAGAAAAATTAATCGCTTTTTGTTAAAATGCCATCGTTAAGGACGAGTGATGAAAAATACCATAACCGAAGCCTCTATTTATGAGGCACAGGGGCTAAAAACTGAGGCTTTAGAGATTTACAAAAACATACTCAAAAAGGATCCTACCAATCAAAACGCCATCGATGCGGTGCGGCGACTGAGTGGTTTGCGTTCGCGGCATAAGGATTTGAATTTGCAAATGTTTGATTTTTTTCTCGATATGAAAAGCGAGGGGGAGATTAATGAATTTAAAAGGTGGTTGATAAGGATATGAATTTAGAGGATTTGGCAAAAAAAGCCATCGATGAGGTGAGCTTTGAGATTGAAAAAAAGCAAAATGGGACCTTGAGCGAGCCTGTAAAAGCAGAGCAAGAAAGCGCTCCTGCTGTGGAGGAGGCGGCGCAAAATGCGGCGCAGGAGCCTGAGGAGAGGGTTCAAAAAGCGGACGCAGAGCCAGAAATTTATGCCAGCGATGTGGCCCAGCCCGAGGAGCCTCTGCCAAGTGAGCCCGCCAAGGGTCAGGGCGAGGAAATTTTTCTAGCCAACCTCAAGGAGAGGATTTTGGTGCTTTTTGAGGGACTGAATGCGGCAAAAGATGGAGACCTAGAGCAGCGTCTGGAGCTCACCATCACCTTTTTAGAGTTTTTGCTTGCAAAACTTGAAGACAAGCTTAAAAAATAACCCCAAATTCCGCTTCATTGCCGATTTTCTAAGACCCTTCACGCGCAGGGCGTATTTGGTGGGCGGTAGCGTCAGGGACCTGCTTTTGGGACTTGAGCTTAGGGATTTTGACATTGAAATTTACGATCTTGAGCCAAAGCGATTTGAGAGCATCATGCAAAAGCTTGGAGCTAAGGGCTTTGGAAAGAGTTTTTGGGTTTATAAATTTCAAAACTACGACCTAGCTCTTGCTAGGACTGAGAGCAAGATCGCCCACGGCCACAGAGGCTTTGAGCTGAGGCTTTGTGATGATGAGAGGCTGGGAGCTAGGAGGCGGGATTTTACCTGCAATGCCCTGATGATAAATCTTTTCGATCTTTCTTTTTTGGATTTTTACGGTGGGAGAGAGGATTTGCAAAATAAAATTCTCCGCCACATCGACCCGCAGAGCTTCAAGGAGGACAGTCTGAGGGTTTTGCGAGCGCTGAATTTCATCGCGCGCTTTGCCTTTTCAATCGCGCCCCAGACTAAGCAGCTCATGTCCTGTATGGATGTGAGCGATTTGAGCGCGGAGAGGATCAATGCTGAGCTTTATAAATTTTTTTCAGGAGAAAATTTAGCCCTCGCCTACAAGGCACTGCAAGAGCTTGGGCTTGAGCGGAGGCTTTTTGGCGTGAGTTTTGAGGATGAGGGCTTTTTTTCTTTGCTTGAGGGGGCGAGGCGATTTGTCAAAGATGAGGCCTTGTTTTTGTATCTTTATTTGAATTATTTTGGGCTTGATCCCAGCGCATTTTTCCAAAAAACACGCCTTAAAAAAAGCCTGCTTACAAAGGTCAATCAGCCTTTTTTTAGGGAGGATCCCAGCGATTTGGAGCTTTTGAAGATCGGCCTTGATATGCCCATAAAATCATGGCTTGGATGCTATAGTGCCGCGCGCATTTCACAGGCTAAGAGACTTAAGATTCACACGCGAAAATTTCAAAGCAAGATCAAGGCCGATGCCCTCATCAGGCAGGGTTTTGCGGGCAAAGCGCTAGGATTAAAGCTCAAAGAGGCTAGAAATTTGGAATTTAAAAAATACCTACAAGAAGTGGGTTCGGTCCAAAGTGCCGATAAGGGGGCGCAAATTTAAGCCATCAAGGCCAGTTCTCGCGAGAATCAATCACGAAAATCAACACAGCGCCATCCGCGTTCCTTGGCAATGCCTAAAAGTTGCGCATCGCCGTTGCAGACGATGGGCTCTTTGACCTCACAAAGCAGGGCTAGGTCGTTGATCGAATCACTATAAAAGGTAGAATTCTCCATCCATTTTTCGTACTCCTCTCCCAAATACTGTCTCAGCCTTCGCACCTTCCCCTCCCTGAAGCTATGGATCCCCAAGCTCCTGCCGCTAAATTTACCATCGATACGCTCGGTTTGTATCGCGATGCTTTCTTCAATCCCAAACATTTTTGCAATCCTCTCCACCAAAAAATCCGCCGTCGCAGAAACGATGATACGTCTGTGATTTTGGAGGCTAGATAGCAGAGAAAGAGCCTTAGGATAGGGCTTGATTTGGGTTTTGACGAAGGTATCGGCCCTGCTTTTGATTTCCTCCACGCTAGAATTTTTGACACTTTGGAGAAAAAAGCTCATAAATTCATCCATATCAAGACTGTTTGCGTGGTATTGCCTTTGATAAAATTCCGCCTTTTTCAAAAAGCCCTCATCCAGCGCACCCTCCCTCACGCAAAATTCCAGCCAAAGCTTCACGCTATCGCCCTCAATCAGCGTCTCGTCCAAATCAAACAAAACAAGCTTCATTTTAATTCTTTGGCAAATTTCAAGTCAATTTTAAGCGCGATTTCATCCCCCACCTCAAAACTACTGTGCGTGCTAAAATTTAAAGTATCCACCCGCAGCTCCAAATTTTTCACCTTGACCTTATAGCGGATGATGTTGCCAAGCAGGCTTTTTTCTTTGATCCTGCCCCCAAGCCCCTCGCTGGAAATTTCTATGGTTTCAGGCCTTAGGGCCACATCGCTTTCAAAGCTGTGTGTTAAATTCAAGTCATCCAAATCCTTAGGGCTTAGGATGTTGTAGTTGCCGATGAAACTTGCGACAAAGTGCGAGTTTGGCAGCAAATAAAGCTCATTGGCGCAAGAATTTTGCACAATTTGCCCCTCATTCATCAAAATGATCCGATCCGAAAGCTCCAAAGCCTCCTCCTGATCGTGCGTTACAAAAATGGTCGTGAGATGAAGTTCTTTTTGAATTTCCTTAATCTGCACCCGCAAATGCTTGCGGATCTTCGCATCCAGCGCCGAAAGCGGCTCATCAAGCAAAAGCAAATCGGGCTTGGTTACGAGCGATCTTGCCAAAGCCACCCTCTGCATCTGCCCCCCTGAAAGCCTGTGCGGGTAGGAGTTCGCGTGGTTTTCAAGCTCGACCAACTTGAGCATTTTTTCCACCCTTTTTTTCATGTCCTTTTTGTCCACTTTTTTGATCTTCAGTCCAAAGGCCACATTTTCAAAGACTGAAAGGTTGGGGAAAAGGGCGTAGTTTTGAAAAACCATGCCGATGTTTCGTTTTTGCGGAGTGAGCTTGGTGAGATCCTTGTCGTTTAAGAAAATTTTACCCCCATCCACAGAGCTAAGACCTGAAATGCACCTTAAAAGGGTGGATTTCCCGCAGCCAGATGGTCCTAGCAGGGTGAGAAATTCGCCCTTTTTGGCGGTGAAATTGATGTCTTTGAAAACAACCTTGTCGTTGTAGGATTTTTTGAAATTTTTAATCTTAAGATAAGCCATTTTTACTCCTTGATGAGGCTTGCGAGAAAGGTTGCGATAAAAATGAGGGCAAAATAAACGATGACGATGGCGCTAGAATAGTGTCCACTTTGTCCCCTGATGTTGTAAAGATAAACCTGCAGGGTTTCATAGGCGCTGCCTGCTAGGATATTGGCGTATAAAAATTCTCCCATCAAGAAGGAAAAGCTCAAAAAGACCGCCACCAAAATGCCCTTTTTGAGTTGGGGGAGGATGAGCTTGAAAATGGCGCCTAGCAAATGCCCGCCTAGCATGGCGTTAGAGCCTATGAGTTCCTCAAGCTTGACGCTTAGGATGGCGTTATCTAGGGCTCTGTAAATGAAGGGTAGGGCGATGGTGAAATAGGTGAAAATGAGCAAGGTGGCCGTGCCACCCAAATCCTCAGAATAAAGCTGCAAAATCCCAACGCAGCTCACAACGGCGGGTATGGCGAAGGGGATGATGATGCAAAAATTGGCGAAATTTTTAAAGCGAGGAAAGTAGTAATTTACCGCAAAAACCAGAGGAAAAACAGAAAAGAGGGTTAAAAAAATCGCCCCAAAGCACACAAAAAGCGAGCGCCCTAAAGCATTCAAAAATCTCTCATCACTGAAAAGCTGGGCGTACCATTTTAGCGTCAGGCCATCGGGCATGATGGAGGCGCCCCAAGAGGTGGAGATGGAGTATAAAAAGGTAGCCAAAATCGGCAAAACCAAAAAACAAAACACCAAAAACAGAAGGGAGTAGTGATAAATTTTGCTACTCAAATTTAAATTCTCGCGCATCAAAAGGCCTTAAAATTGTATTTTTTGCTGATGAAATTGGCGATGAGGGTGATGAGGAGCATGATGAGGGTCAAAATCACACTCAACGCGCTCGCCAAATAGGGATCAAGCGTAATGTCGCCTGCGATGAGGGAGGCGATGCGGACGGGGAGGACATTGAAATTTCCAGAGCTTAGAGCGTAGATGGTCGCGTAGGCGCCAAAGGCATTGGCGAATAAAATCACAAAAACGCCCAGTAGCGCGGGGGCGAGTAGGGGGAGGGCGATTTTGAGCCAGTATAAGCTCGTGCCCCCGCCTAGCATCTTGCACGACTCAAAATGTGAATTTTCAAGGCTTTTAAAGGCCGGAAAGAGTAGCAAAATGGCTAGGGGAATTTGAAAATAAACATAGACGATATTGATGCCAAGCTCTCCGTAGATGCTGATGAAGGGCTCTATTTCCACGCTTTTGAGGAAGATATTGAGCACCCCGTTGCTGCCTAGCACGATGATGAAGGCAAAGGCTAGGGGGACGCCTGAGAAATTGCTGATCATTGTGTTGAGCGAGAGTAGGAAATGTGAAATTTTTTTGGGGCTTAGGACGAATAGGGAGTAGCTTGCCATCGTGCCGATGAAAAGCCCTAAGATGCTTGAAATGAGGCTGATTTTTAAGGAATTTACTATGCTTTGGATGTAGAATTTAGACTCCAAAAGGGTGGTGAAATTTTGAAAAGAATACCCCTCATCCTCAACATAAAAGCTCCCAAACACGATCCACGCCAGTGGCACGATGATGAAGGCTACGAAAAGGACGCACAAGGGCAGGATGCTCAAAAGAGCGAGGATTTTTTCCTTGCTCATTTTTTATTCTCTATAAATTTTAGGCCCAAATCCACAAAATCTGTAAAAATTCCATCCGCTTTTTCTTTGAAAAGTATGGTTTCAAAGAAGTCATCCGAGTCCTTCGCCCACTCTGGCAGGGCATCATCCCTGTGCGTCCAGGTGATGACCTTTAGCCCGCTTGCATGAGCCTTTGAAATGAAATCATCTACCTTCAGTAAATCGCCAAAGCTAGGACTCACGCCCATGACAACCTGCGCGAGTTCTTCAAATTTTTCCCCTCTCAAATAAGGTTCATAATCAAAAAGCACCCATTTTTTACCGCGCTGGATGTAGGTTTCTTTCCATTGATTTTGCCCGATGGCAAAAAGGAGTTTTAGCGGGAGCTTGCCCTCTGCGTTGAGCTCGTTTTTGATGCGTTTGAGAGCATCCAAATCAAAGCAGGAAAAATAAAGCTCCTCCTTAAAATCGTATTTTTTAAGCTTATCCAGGACGATTTTAGCGATGTCCTTGCCCTCCTTAGCGTGGAACCAGGGCTTTTTAATCTCCATGAAAAAGCCTGTATTTTTGCCCGTGGTTTTATTAAGCCCCTGAATGAGCTCGATCATCTCCTCGAGAGTGCTGATGCTAAAATGAGAGCTGTGGATGGGAAAGCGCTTGGGGAATTTCGCCACGTTTTTGTCCGTAAAAACCTCACTCATCCTAAGGCTTTTAAGCTCGGCCAAGGTGAAATCAATCGCATAATAATGCCCATCCTTCCTCTTGCGCTTGGGAAATTTTTGTGCGACATCACTGAGCTGGTCCAAATACAAATCATGAATGATGACCGCCTCGTTGTCCTTAGTCAACACCAAGTCAAATTCCACAAAGGGAGCGTTCAAAGCATGGGCCAAGATCATACTTTCTGCTGTGTTTTCAGGCAGATACGCGCTAGCGCCTCTGTGCGCGATGATGAATTTGTCCGTAGCCATCAAAAATGCGCAGCTTAAAAAAAGTAGCATAAATTTTTTCATCGTTTCATCCCTTGAGTAAATTTTTGTTGTATTTTTTCTCGTGCTTGAGTTTTAAAATTTCGCAGATCGTGCCGCAAATTTCATCCTGCTCGATCGTGGTCTCAGCGTGGGAAAAGGCCTCACCAAAAACAAAAAGCGGCACCAAAGTCTCGCTCTGACTTAGCCCCCCGTGGCTCCTCCCCGCATCCATGCCGTGATCGCTTGTGATGAGGACATTAATGCCCTCATCAAGCCAAGTGGGCAGATAGTGGGAAATGATACAATCTGCCTTTTTGGTTTTGTTGGCATACTGCGTGGAGCAAGAGCCGAATTTATGCCCCGCATCGTCGATATTCATCGAGTGGATGAGGGTGAAATCAAGCGCATATTTTTTCCTCAAATGCTCCCCATCGGCAAAGAGATGCGAGTCCAAATAATCATCCTCGTAGTAAAAATGCCCGTAAGGCAGGGCGAAATTTTCATCCTCAATGTGCCTGTGCAAGTGGGGTTTGAATTCCTGCCTGTTATAAAGCTCAAACACCCAATGATACGCCGCCGCACCCGCCTTAAGCCCCGCATTTTTGCTCAGATCAAAAATGCTTTTTTGGCGCGAAAAGCAAAGCGCGTTATTCACCACGCCGCTTAGGGCTGGTTTAACGCCTGTGAGTAGGCACTCATAAAGGGGCCTTGACATGCTGGGCAGCTCACAATGCAGGGAGTAAAATTTACCCACATTCTCCCGACAAAGAGCGCTCAAATAGCCCATATTCACACTCGCGCTTTCATAATTTAGCCCATCAAGCACGACCAAAATCGCCCCCGCCATCACTTAGCCCTCAAAAAATCGCCCACCTCAAGCAGGATGATTTCATTATCATCAGTGATCTTAGGCTCTCTGCTTGCCGAAAAGGGGAAATTATTATCATTAGCCACGATGATCGTGTTCGCATCCACCACATCCACATTTTCGATCGTCATAAAGGGAAAGACGAATTTCCCGCCGACCAAGTCCTTCTTGGAAAGCCCCTTTTTGTCATTAATGCGCATAAGATCGATATAAGCGACCTTCTTGGCCACGCCGCTCTTCGCGTCAAGCTTGACCTTGTAAATCCTCTTAAATTTCGCAGGATTCTTAAAGCCCTTACCCTCCACGCCCTCGCCATCGTCTCTTTCTATGATGAGGCCGTATTCTTTGTCTATCATGTTAAAATCGCCTATGGAGTGGGCATTGTCCTCGGTGAAATACTTAAAACTCTTGCCTGTGAATTTTTTCTTTTTGACATCAAATTCCAAAATTCTTAAAAAATTCTTGCCATTCTCATTTTCAAAGGCACCATCCCTAAACATCGCAAATTCAAGCATAGGATAGAGCTTTTTGCCATCCTTGGAGCTGGCCATGGCCTCAAAGCCCTTCGAGCGCTTGATGTTGTAGGGGATTTTTTCCTCAGGGGTGTTTAAAACAAGGCCGGGATGGTCGGGGGAGAGGACCTTCTGGCCGTCGATGAAGGTCTCATAGCTAGCCTTGAGTGTGCCGTTTTTGTCAAACTGGAGCAAAAAGGGGCCAAATTCATCCCCGATCCAAAAATCCTCGCCCACGATTTGAAAGCTCTCAGGATCCAGATCAGAACCCGTGAAATAGCGGCTTTGAGTGTTTTCTAAATTCAAAAGGTAAGGGAAGATCCTGTTTTTGTCATTGAAAAAGACGGTTTCTAGGCGCCTGAGTTCTTGCGTTTTGAAATTCAGCTCGTATTTGTGGATGAAAAGCATGGAATCGGGCGAGTTTTTCTTTGTGCCAAGCCCATTATCGCTTAGGATCCAAATTTGATTCTTGCCCACATATTTTATCCCGCTGTGTCCTTGCAGAGCCTGATTTTTAAAGGGCAGGGCGTAGTCGTTGCTTTCAACCGAGCCGAAATTTTCATTGCGGATATTTTTGGAAAATTTACCCGTGCTTTGCAAAAATTCCCCCGCATCCTGCGGCGCTTCGATGAAACTCTTCGCAGGGATGAGAAAATGCGCCTCCAAATTCGCCTCAAATTCCTGCGCGCCAAAAAGGACCGCGCCCAAGCTCAAGCTTAAAAATACCTTTTTCATCCTCACCTCGCATCGATCAAAACTTTTTCCTGCCAAAGCCGCGGTAGTTCCTTAGAACTCTTCTCCCAAGCCTTCAAGTCCTTGATATTCCTCGCGTTCTTATACTGCTCGCTGGGTAAAAGCCTCTCCTTCACATCCGCAGGAAGCTCGATAAAATCAACCCTGATAGGCCTAGCATAGCCTCGCGCGAGGTTGATCTGGCCCTTGTCTGAGAGTATGAATTCACGGGCTAGCTTGGCTGCGTTCGTGTTTTTAGCGTATTTGTTGATGATGGTTGTGTAGCCTGAGATGATGCTGCCATCCTCGGGGATTAGGACCTCGTAGCGATCCTTTCCAACCTTATCGCGATAGCCAAGTCCGTTAAAATCCCACACCAAGCCCACTTCTATCTCGCCTTTTTCTAAATTGGCGATGTTGGCGTCATTGTTGGCAAGGCGACCCTGCTTTGCGATGGTGTTGAAAAAATTTAGGGCCGGGCTCAGGTCCCTCTCATCGCCTCCGAGGGCGTAATTGGCCGCTAAGACGGCATTGACCGCCTGCGCAGCCACGCTCACATCGCCCACGGTGATTTTGTAATTTCCCTTGAGCAAGTCCTGCCAAGAGCGGGGGATATCCTTCACCACTTCTTTATTGACGATGAAGGCTATGGTTCCTGTGTAGGCGAGCAGCCAGTGCCCATCCTTGTCCTTTGCCCACTCAGGCACCTGCTCCCAGTAGCTTGTTTTATAGGGCTGGGTAACGCCCTGCTTGATGGCCACATCGCCGAAAGAAAGCCCCACATCACCGATGTCCGCGCTGGCGTTTTTCTTTTCGGCCTTGAATTTAGCGATTTCTTGAGCCGAGCTCATGTCGGTATCGCTATGTTCTATATTATAAAGCTTTTTTAAATCCTCCCAAGTCTCCTTCCAGTTCGCCCAGGTATCGGGCATGCCTAAGGAATTCACGCGCCCCTCCTTTTGAGCCTCCTTGATGAGCGCGTCGTCTTTGACGAAATTATCGGCGTTCAAAGACACGAAGAGCAGCAAACTTAAAAAAGTCTTTTTCATCATTTTTAATCCTTTTGAAAAATTTGGGAAACTTTAATGGGACTTAGAAACATTTTAGAAACAAGCCTAAATTTAAGCAAGGCAGGGTTATAATCCCCCCTCAATCGCCCCGATGCAAGGACAGACGATGCTTTACATTTACATCAAAACCCCAAACGCCCTCGTGCAGAGGATAGAGTGGAATTTTCAAGACGACAAGCTGCCCCAAAACATCCTCTGGATCGATTTGCTAAGCCCCACGGAGGGCGAGATGGCCTTTATTTCTTCGCGCTTTAAGCTGGAATTTCCCAGTCAGGAGGAGAGGGAGGAGATAGAGCAGAGTGCGAAATACTGGGAAGATAACGCGACCATCACCATCAACGCGCATTTTTTGATAGGGGGCTTTAAACTGGGTGAGAAGGAGCTAGAGCTGCACAAGGAAATCATCACCTTCGCCACGGCTAAGAATGTCCTTTTTACCGTGCGTTATAGCGAATTCAACACCTTCAAAGAAATCCAGACGCGCATTCTGGCCAGCCCTAAAAATTTTGAGGATGGCTTTGACATTATCGATAAGATGTTTGAGGTGCGCGTGGAGAAGGATGCGGATCTTTTGGAGTGGGTGGATAAGGAGGCGAGGCGGCTTCGCAGTAGTGTTTTTGAGGAAAAATTTGTGGCCAATTATGACGGGATGCTGAAGAATATTTCTAATCTGCAGGAGCTCAATATGCGCGTTCGCGACTCGCTTTTTGACAAGCGCCGGGCGATGACCTCTCTGCTTAAAAGCGACAAGGTCGACAGGGATGTGAAGCAGAATTTGACTATCGTTTTGAAGGATCTAAACTCCCTGGTGGAATTTAGCGTCTCCCAGCTTGGCATTTTGGACAACATCCAAAGCATCCTCACCAGTCAAATCAACATCGAGCAAAACAAAACCATCAAGCTCTTCACCGTGGCGACCGTGGCGATGATGCCCCCGACCCTCATCGGCACGATTTATGGGATGAATTTTAAATTCATGCCCGAGCTTGAGCTCAGCTATGCCTACCCCATCGTCATCGCAGTGATGATCATCTCCATCATCCTGCCCGTGATTTTTTTCAAAAAAAAAGGATGGCTCTGAGCCAAATTTAAGGAGAAAAAATGGACATCATCAAGGTGGGGCTTTTGGTTGTGAGCGATAGGGCCAGTAGCGGGATCTATGAGGATGGCGCGATGCCTGAGCTTCAAGCGGTGCTTGATGGCTACATCAAAAATCCCATCATCTACCACAAGGAGCTCATCGCTGATGAGCTGGAGCTGATCAAAGCAAAGCTCATTTTTTTGAGCGAGGTGGGCTGTGAGCTTATCTTAACCAGTGGCGGAACGGGGCCTGCGCCGCGGGATCTGACGCCTGAGGCGACCGAGGCGGTGTGTGAGAAGATGCTGCCCGGCTTTGGCGAGCTGATGCGAAGCGTGAGTCTCAAAAGCGTCCCAACGGCCATACTCTCAAGGCAGAGCGCTGGGATTTACCGCCGGAGCCTCATCGTAAATTTACCCGGTAATCCCAAAGCCATAAGGGAGTGCCTAGAGCCCATTTTCCCCGCCATACCCTACTGCATCGACCTCATAGGCGGGGGTTTCATTGAAAACAGAGAGGAAAATATCCAAATTTTTCGGCCTAAAAAATAGCTTTTTTAAAATCCTCACAAAGCCCTCTAAAACTTTCAAAGCCGCTTTCTGTGGAGCATTTTTGCCCCAAAAGCTCCAAAAAATCCTTCCGCGCGATGTTTTTCGCGCCCATGAATTCCAAGTGCTTGTTATAGACCTGACAATCGATGAGAAAGTCATGGGGTCGCAAAAGCTCGCAAAGCTTGATGAGGGCTACTTTTGAGGCATTTTTTTTCAGCCCCACCATGCTCTCGCCAAAAAAAACCTTGCCGATAATCAAGCCATAAATCCCGCCCACAAGCTCATCCCCATCGTAAAGCTCAAGGCTATGCGCCCACCCCCTCTCAAAAAGCTCGCCATAAACTCTAAGGAATTCCCCATCGATCCAGCTCACCTTGCGCTGGGAGCGGCAAAGCCTCATGAGTCTCATAAAATCATGATCCAAGCGGACTTGATAAAGCTCTAGGGACCTTTTCATATTTTTTTGGATATGCACCTGAGCGGGGAAAAGCACGCAGCGAGGATCAGGGCACCACCATGCTACCGGGCTGCTCGTCCAAGGGAAAAGCCCGAAGGGATAGGCCTTGAGGATGAAGTCGCTCTCAAGCCTCTCGCTGAGAAAAACGGGCTCATTTTTGGGCGCGCTCAAAAGCTCAGAATATAATTTTGAGACGCCCATTTTTATCGAGGTCAATTTTCACACCTTCGCTCTTAAATTTTTTCCCCAGCAGGGCATCGCTCAGGCTCTCGCCGATTTCATCACTGAGGACGCGCTTTAAAAACCGCACTCCCCATTCTTTTTGGTAGGCCTTTTTTGCTAGGTAAATTTTAGCCTTTTGCGTGGCGTTGAGGGTGATTTTTAGCCTTTGTGAAAGCTCACGCAGCTCTTTTTGCACGATTTGCGCGAGGATCTTGTCTGAGAGGTCGTTAAAATGCACGATTTTATCGATGCGGTTGATGAATTCTGGCGCGAAAAAGTCCCGAATCGCGCGCTGGCTTTTTTCTTCATTTTTACTCAAAAAACCCAGCTCGTTGCTATCCCTAAGGCCTAAATTTGAGGTCATGATGATGATGGTGTTTTTAAAATCCACCCTCAAGCCGCTATTATCCGTCAGGGTCGCGTTGTCAAAAATTTGCAAAAAGGTATGGCTAAGGTCGGGGTGGGCCTTTTCAATCTCATCAAAAAGCACGAGGGAGAAGGGGTTTTTCCGCACGGCATTACTCAAAAGCCCCCCGTCCTCATAGCCCACATAGCCAGCCGGAGAGCCTATGAGCTTGCTGATGGCATGCTTTTCGGCATACTCACTCATGTCAAAGCGCTCTAAATTCATGCCCAAAAAATGCGCAATCTGCTTGCAAAGCTCCGTTTTTCCGACCCCGCTTGAGCCCGTGAAAAGAAAGACCCCGCGGGGGGAATTCTCGCTCTTAAAGCCGATGTAGTTTTGCTTGAGCTTGGCACAAACGGTGTCGATGGCTCCATCTTGTCCAAAAATTTGCCCCTTCAAATTCTCACTCAAGCGAAGCAGAGCCTTGTTTTGATCGACTTCAAAAAGCTTATGCGAGTGGGTCATTTTGGCCAAAACCTGCTCCAAATCCCTCATCGTGGCCGTTTTTTTGGAATTTAAAGCGAGCATAGCACCCAGCTCGTCCATCAAATCGATCGCGCAGTCTGGCAGGAATTTATCGCTAAAAAATTTCTTCCCCAGCTCGATGCTAGCCCTTAAAATTTCATCACTGAATTTAATACGGTGAAAGGCCTCATACTTGCTTTTTAGCCCCTTTAAGATGAGCAAACACTCATCCTTGCTAGGCTCATCGACATTGATTTTCGCAAAGCGACGCACGAGGGCCTTGTTCTTCTCAAAGCTGTTTTTATACTCGATGAAGGTACTCGCCCCGATGCACTTGAGTGAGCCCTTGCTGAGGGCTGGCTTGAGGAGGTTGGAAAAGTCCGCATGCCCCTCACCTGCGGCTCCTGCGCCCACTATGGTGTGGATTTCATCGATGAATAAAATGGCGTTGGGTATCCTGCCAAGCTCGTCCAAAATGTCCTTGATGCGCTTTTCAAAATCCCCGCGATACCTCGTGCCCGCGAGGAGATTGGTGAGCTCAAGGGCGTAAATTTTGGCGTTTTGCAGCTTTTGCGGGACCTTTTTTTGCGTGATGGCTAGGGCCAAACCCTCCACGATGGCCGTTTTCCCCACGCCCGCCTCGCCGATGAGGATGGGATTATTTTTTTTGCGTCGGAGTAAAATTTGCATCATTCTATCGAGCTCAAAGCCCCTGCCGATGAGGGGGTCGATCTTACCCGCAGCGGCTTGGGCGGTGAGATCTATGGCGTAGTTTTGTAAATTTTGCACGCAGTCTAAGTTGCGCAAAGATTCCAATTTCTCAAGGCTTATGGCGTGTTTTTTCAGCAAGTAGGCACTGAAAGAGCGCTCATCTTTTAAAAGCTCGCTCAAAAAATCAATGATTTTAAGCTCTGTTGTGGAATTTTTTTTAAGAATTTCATCCAAAACAAAGGAAAATTCTGGGTCGTTGTCCGTGCTGATTTTCTCGTTTTTTTTGCCGATATAGTCCTTGAGCTCTTGCTCAAGTAGGGCGAGATCCCCATCGCCGCACTCTGCAAAGATGTCCTTAAAATCCGCGCTCAATTTCAAAAGCGCAAAAAGCAAGTGCTCGCAGGTGATGAATTCGTGGTGGTTGATGCTGCTAAGATGCCTCGCGTTGTCCAAAAAAGGCTTTAATTTTTCTTGATATTTCATTCTTGCTCCACTCTCGTTTGTAGGGGGAAATTGGCCATTTTCGCCATGTTTTGCACCTTTTTTTGCTTGGAAAGGGCGATTTCTTGGCTGTAAATTCCGCACACTCCGCTACCCTGACAATGCACCTCAATCATGACGCGATAGGCCTCCTCGTAATTTTTGTGAAAAACACGCATCAAAACATCCACGACAAAATCCATAGTCGTAACATCGTCATTCAAAAGCAAAACCTTAAACATCCTAGGCTCTTGCAGGTTCGTCTTTTGTAAAAGCTCACTTTTGGGCATCTTCAACCTCCATAATAGCGTCTAAATCCTTCTGTATGAGGGCGGTCGGGACCTTGCCCAGATAAAATTTGACCCTTTGATTTTTGTTCCAAAAATCGCTCAAATTTTGATACGTCCCATTTTTTAAAACAACCTTAAAAGGAAGCTGCTCCATGCTTGGGTAGGCGATGTCCCTTAAAATTTGCGCGATGATGCGCCCGTTTTCCTTAGAATTGCTCAAAAAATAAAAGGCGTTGTGATCCTTAGCAAATTTCACCACCACTTCATCGCTGACCTCCTCAAAATGATCAAGCCCTATGATGGTAAAATTTTGCGCATTATTCTGCCAAAGTTTGGTAAGCTCAAAGGCCTCATCCTTGCAGGGCTGGCAAAAAGTGCCAAAAAAGTCAAACATCAAAATTTTACCCTCCTCCCCCTCGACGATGAAGCCCTTTTCAGTGCGGATGAGGGTTTTTTCCCCGCCATTGACGCTTTGGAGGGTGATTTTTTCGTCCTGACTGAATTCCCTAAAATCAAGCTCATTTTCCACACTCTCCTGCGCGCAAGCGGCGAAAAAAAGCCCCAAAATCAAGCCCAAAATTCTCATCCTCCCAAGCATCCTCATCCTTTGTAAAATTTCATCGCCATCTTAGCCTCCAAATCGGCCTGTTTTTTCTTCAGGGCCTCCCTTTTGTCGTGCAAATTTTTACCTTTGGCTAGGGCGAGGGTGAGCTTGACCTTGTTTTTGGCGTTAAAATAAAGCTCAAGACCTATGAGCGTGTAGCCCTCAACGCTCACTTTCCCGAGCAATTTATCAATCTGCCTCCTGTGCATCAAAAGCTTCCTAGCGCCCCTCTCCTCGTGCCTGTAAAAAAAATGCGTGGTGCTAAGAGCCGAAATATGGGCATTGAGCAAAAAAAGCTCCCCCCTGATGATGCGCACAAAGGAGTCCTTCAAATTCGCCCTGCCCGCCCTCAAGGCCACCACCTCGCTGCCCCTAAGCACGATGCCCGCCTCAAAGCGCTCGATGATGGCGTAGTCAAAAAGGGCCTTTTTGTTACGGGCGATGATTTTCACGAGCCCCTCCTAAACACGGAGCTGCCGCTGCCACTGAGGAAAAAGCCTCGCGCTAAGAATTCCTGCATCTTGGGATAAAGCCTCGCGCAAGGAGCGAAGAGGTCGTTGAGATCGGAATTTTTAAAATTTAAAAGCTCTTCTGAGCGAAGCTTGGCGTAAAATGTCGCTGCTTTTGCATTGGTCTCAAAGTCAAAGCCCCTTTGTGAAATTTGCGCGTCAAATTCCGCATAAACCGCGCCCGTCTTGCAAAAAAACTCGGGGCTAAAAAGCTCAAGGCAGGGCAGGGCGTCATCAAACCCCTCCACCACCTCGCCGCAGCCTGAGACATTGGCGCTAGCGTATCCGCTCAAAAAAAAGGCCACATCGCTACCCAGAGTTTTGCCCCACTGGATGAGGGTGTTTGCATCCAGCTTTAAATTCAACTCTTCGTTGATGAGTCTTAGAAAAGCTGCCCCGTCCGTGCTACTGCCGCCAAGCCCGGCGCCAAGGGGGATGTTTTTGATCAAAACGAGGCTTTTTTGCCTGAAAAATTCCTCAAGCTCATTTTTAAAGCCCTTCAAACAAAGCAAATCGTAGGCTTTTTGGATGATATTGTCCTCGCAGTTAAAATCGCTTAAGATTTCAAAGCCCGCTTTTTGCTTTTCATCGCTGAAATAAAGCTCATCATAAGGCTCATCAAGCAGGATAAAACGGGAATTTAAAAGGTGATACCCCCGAGCGTCAAGGCCCGTGATCTTGAGGAAGATATTAAGCTTGGACCTGGCTTTCATGACTTTAATTTTTCACTCAAGGCTTCTATTTTCACATCGCCTTGCACGATGGAGTGCAAATTTTCGTCCTTGATTTGCGTGATGAGTTCTTTTCTCAAAATGAGCAAGGATTTTGGCGCCTCAATGCCCACCTTTGCGTAGCCCTTGCTGGTGCCGACGATCTTGATTTCAATATGATCGCCAATTTGTAAGGATTGTCCTTCTTTGCGGGATAAAATTAACATTTTGCAACCTTATTTAAAACATACTCAACTCTTTGATTTTTGACCTCAATGATGGAAAAAAATTCCCCACACTCCACGACATAGGCCCCCTCATCTTGCAAACCAAGCTCATCAAGGCTTATCTTCGTGCCGTTTTTAAGCTTACTGTAATCTTTGAGCGTGTTGGTTTTGAGATTCAAGCATTCTAGCACATTTAGATTTTTTTCCCCATTATAAACAAATTTTCCCTCCGCCACCCTCTCCAAAGAGCTCAAAGTGGCGCTGATGCCAAGCCTCTTAGCAAAAAGCTCACAATAAGAGCGCACATAGCCCCCCTCGCTCATCGAAAGCTCAAGGTGTAAAAAGGGGTGGGCATAATGCAAAATTTGCGCGGAGAAAATTCGCATCTTGCAAGGTTTTAGCGGGGGGGTTTGGCCCCTTTTTGCCCACGCGTAGGCCCTCCTGCCAGCCACGCGCTTGGCGCTAAAGCTTGGCGGGGTGAATTCAAGCTCTCCCAGCAATGCCCTCTTGGTTTTTTCTAAAATTTCAAGCGCAAGGGGGGAGATTTTTTCAACGCTTTGGATGTTTTTATTATCCAAACTAAGAGAGCTAGCCCCCAGCCACAGGGTCGCGCGATAAATTTTAGGGCTCTTATCCAAAAAGCGCAAAAGCTTGGTGTATTGACCAAGGGCCACGATCAAAACGCCCCTAGCGAAGGGATCCAGCGTGCCAGAGTAGCCTGCTTTTTTCACCCTGTATTTTTTCTTAAGCTCGCTCAAAAAGGCGTTAGAACTAGGCCCCGCCCTCTTGTAGGCGACGAAAATTTTATTCACAGGCCCTCTTCACAAAGGAGCTTAAAATCACGCGCTCGATCCCGCCGAAATTGATTCCAAGCCTGTCCCCGCTCACGCTCGTTACCCTGCCTATGCCTAGAGCCTCGTGCCTTATGAGGTCTCCTTTTTGAAAGGGGGCGCTTGCGGGGCTGGGTGCGGTGATCTTTGCTTCGGTCAAAAACCTGCTTTTTTGAAGGTCCCGCTCCCTAACGCCCCTAAAAAGCCTTTCTCTTGAAAAACTGAGCCAAAGCTTTTTTTTCGCCCGCGTGAAGGCCACATAAGCGAGGCGCCTTTCCTCCTCGATGTCGCTCGTTTCGTTACGCAAAGGAAAAAAGCCCTCCTCAAGCCCAGCCACAAAAACATGATCAAACTCAAGTCCCTTGCTCGCATGCACGCTCATCAAATAAACGCAGTCCCCATCCATGCCATCTTGCTCGCTTGAAAGGCTAAGCTCGTTTAAAATTTCATCCAAGCTCGCATATTGCTCCCTCTCAAGCTCATCTTTCAGCATCGCGTAAAATTCCTCCAAATTTTCCCAGCGATCCTCCCCGTCGATCTCGTAAAAATTCTTAAAATCAAAGCTATTTTTAAGCGTCTGCAGCAGATCTTTGAGGTTTGAAATTTCCCTGAGCCTTTTAACTTGCTCGATGAAATTTTCAACAGCATCCTGCACCTTGCGAGAAAAGGCCCCACTGCCCTCCAGATTGCAAAGCGCCTCAAACATTGAAATTTTCCCCTCTTTGGCGTGGTTTTCGATCTTCTTTAGCCCCGCCTGCCCCAGCCCCCTTTTGGGGCGATTGATGATGCGCGCAAAGGAAAAATCATCATCCGTGTCCTTTAAAAAACGCAAATACGCCAAGGCATCCTTGATCTCAGCCCGCTCATAAAAACGCAGCCCGCTCACGATCTTATAGGGGATGGCCTCCTTGACGAATTTTTTCTCAAGGGCAAGACCGAAGGCATTGATGCGGTAAAGTATGGCTATCTCGTCCGCGCGCACCCCGCTTTGCAGGAGGGTTTTGACCCGATCGACTATCATCTCCCCCTCATCGCTGTCGTTTTCATTTTCTATAAATTCAATGGCCTCGCCCTCTTCTTGCGTGCAAATGAGGCTTTTGCCCAGACGCTTTTTATTGTGCGCGATGAGATTGTTTGCCGCCTGCAAAATGCTCCCCACCGAGCGGTAGTTTTGCTCGAGCTTCACCAGCTTGACATTGTGAAATTCTTTTTGAAAATTGAGGATGTTTTCAATCTCCGCCCCCCTCCAGCCATAAATGCTCTGATCATCATCGCCCACGACACAGATGTTCTCATGCGCACAGCAAAGTTTTTTAAGCAGACAAAGTTGCAAGCGATTCGTATCCTGATACTCATCGACCGTAATGTAGCGGTAAATTTTACTTTGCTCCATCGCAAAATCATCATCCTCGTCTAAAATTTTATAAGCCAAAAAAAGCAAATCATCAAAATCAACAAAATTATATTTCAAAAGATAGTTTTGATAATTTTGATAGTAAAGGGCGATTTTTTCCCACGACTCCATATCCTCGGCCGCGTTTTGCGCTTTGATGTTTTCAAGCACCTCGCTGGGGCTTAGAATTTGATTTTTAAAATGCCCAATGTGCCCAAGCAGCACGGAGGGAGAAAGGTCCCTATTTTCCATCAAGTCTTTGAGAATTTTTTTGCTATCGTCATTGTCAATGATTGTAAAATCATTCCTCCTGCCAAGCCTTTCGATGTGCAGCCTCAAAAACAAAAGCCCAAATTTATGAAAAGTGCAGAGTAGGGGAGGGGACTGGGGCTGCCTTTTGATGAGGCCTAGGGCCCTTTGTCGCATCATCGCGGCGGCCTTGTTGGTGAAGGTAAGCGTGAGGGTATCTTGCGCGGGGATGCCCACCTCGTCGATCAGATAAGCAAGGCGGGAGGTTATGGTCTTGGTCTTGCCGCTGCCAGCACCCGCCAAAATCAGCATCGCCCCGTCGATATGCCTTGCCGCACGGGCTTGGCTTTCATTGAGGGTGTCAAAGATGCTCATTTTTTGAACAAATTTTGATTGTTTTTGAGGAAGAGATTCTTGGAATTTTGCACCCTGTTTTTCTCCTCCCTGCCCTGATAGTGGGAAAAATTCAAAAAAATGGCGCTGTTTTCCACCTGAATTTGCACCACCGCGCCCAAATCCACCCGCACATAGCTCGCAAAATCATCCGGCCCAAAGCCCGCATGAAAGCATATCTCCTCCCTGCCCAGCTCCAAAGAGCTCAGGGTATAGCCTGCAAAGACAAAAAGCGCGTAAGGCTCTTTCAGGCAAAGCTCATCAGGCAGCGGTGGATCAAAGCTCGTAAAAGCCGTGTTGGCCACGATGGCAAATTCCAAATCCTGCGCCTTTAAAAATTCCAGCACCGCGCGGCAATTTTCACTCATAAGCCCTATAAAATCGGGATTTTTCAGTAAATTTCCTAGCACGCCTTCCCTCCCGCTTTGAGTCTAAATTCTTCGAGGAGTTTTTTGATTTCCCCCATGCCTATGTGCCAAAAATTCACATCCTCAATGTCAAAACCAAAGCTCCCCACAAGCTCCTTCGGGCTGAGGCTGCCGCCAAGAGAGAGCATTTTGAGGTAAAGCGCCTTAAAATTCCCGCACTCTCCCCCCCTATAAAGCCCATAAAGCGCTAAAACCAAAAGCTGCGCATAGCCATAGGCATAGCAGTAAAAGGGACTATGCACGAAGTGGGGGATGTAGCTCCACCATGAGGCGTAGTTTTTGCTGAGCTTGAGACTTTCGCCAAACATCGCCGCACTCTCCTCCATCCAAATTTTACAAAGCTCCTCATAGCTGAGCTCATCCTCTTTGGCATGGATCCGCCTTTCAAAGCAAGTGAAGCTGATTTGTCGAAAAAGCGTGGCAAAAATGTCTTCTAGCTTCGCCGCATAAAGTGCCAAAAGCTCCTCGCCCTTGAGCCTCTTTTTGATGTGGTCAAAAACAAGCATCTCCGCAAAAACCGAAGCCGTCTCCGCCGTGGTGAGGGGGGTGTCTTGATTGAGAAAGCTCACGCTATAAGAGAGCTTTTGATGGATGGCGTGGCCTAGCTCGTGCGCTAGGGTGAAGAGATCGCGCCTCTGATCGGTGTGATTGAGCAAAATGTAAGGATGCGCCCTAGGACTGGCCGCGTGCGAGAAGGCCCCGCCCTGCTTTTTGTCCCTAGGATACACATCGATCCAGCCCCCCTCAAAGGCCTCCTTGGCGATGCTTTCAAATTCAGGGCAAAAGTCCCCAAAAGCCTCCAAAATTATCCCCTTGCTCTCCTCGAAGCTAAAGCGCGCCTCCCTTCCCAGCGGGGCGTATCGGTCATAGTCCCTGAGCGTCTCAAAGCCTAGAATTTGCTTTTTGATTTTGTAAAAATCCTCCACGATGCAAAAATTCGCCCGCGTGCTTTCGATGAGGGCATCGACGCTATTTTGGGAGATTTGATTGCTAAGATGCCTTGAAATTTCAGCATTTTCATAGCCACGCAAAAGGGCGATGCTTTTTTTCTCGCTCTTGATCATGTTCAAAATAAAGCTCAAAAGCCCGGCCCTCTTCCTCAGGGCCTTGCCAAAATTTTTCGCCGCCTTTTTGCGAACCCTGCGCTCAGGATGGTAAAGCTTGCTGAGGATCTCCTCCTCGCCGAGCTTCTTGCCTTCAAAGGGGATTTTCATGGCGCTTAGGCTCTCATCAAAAAGCCTTGAAAAAGCCGCACCTCCCGTGCTGGAGAGGTGGAGCAAAACGCGCTCTTCTTTCTGGGTGAGCTGGTATTTTTTACGCTCTAAAAGCCTTTGCAAATAAAAGCGATAATCCTCGCAAAAATGACTCAATTCCGTCGATTTTTCCGTGCTAAGCGCGCAAAATTCCAGCTCAAAAAAGAGTAAATTCTCTTCTATTTTTTTGCATTTTTCCTCGTATTTTGCATAAAACCCTCCCATGCTCGTATCGCGGGCAAAGCACAGGGAGGCGTAGCTTAAAATTTGCGCCAAGTCCAAATGCAGCCCCTCATAGGCCTTAAGCGCGGCTAAAAATTCCTCCCGCGCCAGCTCTGCAAGCCTCCCCTCATACTCACGCCTGAAATTTAAGGCCACCTGCGTGCTTTCTTGCGTCAGTTTTTCAAGCTCCGCCTCGTCTCTAAACAAGGCACTTAGGTCCCATTCTAGCATTTCATTCTCCTACAATCAGTTTTTTCAAAAGCGCCATCCTCACCGCGACCCCGTTTTCCACCTGACGCAAAACAAGACAGCGTGTATCATTCATCACCGCATCGCTCAGATCGATGTTGCGATGCACGGGCCCGGGATGGAGGAGGATGAGCTTTGGGTTGTTTTTGATCAAATTTTCATGGATGCAAAAGTCGTTCGCATAGTCTTTCAAAGAGCCATAAATAGCTCTTTGATGCCGCTCTATTTGGGTCCTAAGACTCATGATAATGTCGCTTTCATCCACAAGCTCAGGGCTTAGGCAGTGGGACTTTTTAAGCGCGCAAGTTGGCATAAAATGCGGAGGCGCTACGAGGGTGATGTCAAGCCCAAAACGCCCCAAAAGCTCGATGTTGGACGCGGCCACGCGGGAATTTTTAATGTCGCCGACGATGAGGATTTTTTTGCCACAAATTTCCCCCCCAAAATGCTCGAAAATAGTGAATAAATCGAGCAAGGCTTGGCTAGGATGGGCGTGCTTGCCATCGCCCGCATTCAGCACCGGGCAGCGCAAATGACGCGACAAAAGATAAGGTACACCCGAAAGACTATGCCTGATGATGATGGCGTGGGGGTTCATCGCGGCCAAATTCGCTGCCGTGTCGTAGAGCGTCTCGCCCTTGCTTGAGCTTGAGCGGGAAACATCCAGCCGCAAAATTCTAGCGCCGAGTCTGTTGGCAGCGCTTTCAAAGCTAGAAAGCGTGCGAGTGGAATTTTCAAAAAATATCGTCGTGATGCTCTTGCCCTCGAGTGTGCTCCGTGCCTTGGCGTCCAAAAATTCACGCGCGTCCTTGAAGAGGGCGAGAATTTCAGCACGGCTAAGATCTTTCGTTGTGATGAGATGGCGTGTCAAAATCCGCTCCAAACCGAGCCCATCATCCAAGCAAAAATTCGCATCAAAGTCCTTAATAATAAAATCGCGCGCATTGTAACCAAGTTTTTTAAATCCATAAACCATGCATTTATGAAAATCCCATACAATGCGGCTCTTTTAAATTTTTACGAAAGGACTTTTATGTATCTATTCACTTCAGAAGTCGTAAGCGCAGGTCATCCC
>NZ_JAUMZG010000007.1:0-2282 GCF_030528245.1 Campylobacter sp. | reverse complement strand
GAAAAATGACAAAAATTCAAGGGTGGCGAGTGAGGTTTTTGTCGCAGGAAATAAAGTTGTGATAGGCGGCGAGGTCAAATCCGCCCACAAGCTTAGTAAGACTGATTATGATGATTTGGTGAAGAATGTTTTGAAAAAAATAGGCTATGACGGCGCGGGGCATTTTACTAAGGAGCAGTGTTTGCACCCTGATGAAGTCGATGTTATGGTATTTTTAAATGAGCAAAGCCCAGACATTAATCAAGGGGTCGATCAAGAGGACGGCGAGACGGGAGCTGGGGATCAGGGCATAATGTTTGGCTTTGCCTGCGCTGAAGCGGAGGAATTCATGCCATCGGCGATAAGCTACGCTAGGATGCTTTGCGATAAGGTTTACGCCTACGCTAAGGCCAATCCACACGAGCTTGGCGTGGATATCAAGACTCAGGTTACCATTGACTATGGCACGAAGGCAAATTTTGAAAACTGCTCCCCCCAGAGCATCCACACCATCGTGGTTTCAGCCCCTTGCGTGGCGAGCATGAGGATCAAGGATGTGCGCGCCCTCATCATGCGGCTCATTTTGGATGCGAATTTGCCCCAAGCGCTTTTCAATCCTGAAAAAACGCGCATCCTCATCAACCCCACAGGAAAGTATGTCAACCACTCCTCCCTCCACGACAGCGGACTCACAGGGCGCAAGCTCATCGTCGATAGCTTTGGCGGCTACTCACCCATCGGCGGCGGCGCACAATCGAGCAAGGACTACACCAAGGTCGATAGAAGCGGACTTTATGCGGGCAGATGGCTGGCCAAAAACATCGTCGCCGCAGGGCTGGCGAAAAAGTGCATCGTGCAGCTTAGTTACGCCATCGGCGTGGCCAAGCCCACCTCGGTGAGCGTCGATTGCATGGGGACGAATTTGAGCAGTGTTGATGATGATAGGCTCAGCAAATTTGTGATGGAAAATTTCCCCCTCACGCCCAACTGGATTCGCGATAAATTCGCCCTTGATAAGCCCAGCAAAGAGACCTTTTTATACGCGGATGTCGCCGCTAGGGGGCAGGTGGGACAAAGGGACTACCCTTGGGAGAGGCTTGACGCACTGGAGCGGTTTAGGGATTTGGTTTAATTTAAAATTAATAAATTTTGTTTTATTCTTGCATTTGAATACATAATTCATTGAATAAAGTGCTGACTAAGATCATAGCACTTTCATACGATAAGGAGAACACAAATGACCAAAAATCAATGTCTAGCTACTTCTGTGATTGCAATTTTGTTCCTTAGTAGTGATGCATATGCACAAATCCAAGGTCAAGGATGTAATAACCAGAACAATTGCACCATAAATAGTTTGGTAAACGGAACCCACAGAGTTGATTCAACCAATGCAACTCTAAGTTTGACTAGCAATGGAACTATATGGGGCTGGTATCATAATGTCCCCTTGACAATACCCCATACAAAAACATTAAATCTACTTTATAATGAAGGAACTATCGAGCAGAAAGGCGATTCGCGGTCATATTTTCATTCTGCAGTATTTTCTTCGCGGAATTTTCTACAAAAAGCCGAGATCAAAACCATCATAAATAAAGGGCTTATTGGTGCGCCCTTAAATGCTCAGCCCGCTTTTATGCTGGCAAATTCCACCATCACCAGCCTTGATAATCAGGGTACGATTCGGGGAGGGATACAGCTAGTAACAAACAATACCCACATTAAGACTCTAAACAATAGAGGTCTGATCACCAGTGCAGCGCATACTCAATTTATAGGAGGCTATGCTGTTAATACCCATATGCAAATGGATTCCTTTACGAACTCAGGTACTATAGAAGGATTTTATGCGGCAGGGGGAGTCAAAACTTTCACCAACTCAGGCACCATAAAGCGACATAAAGAAAATCACAGAAATACTGCACTACGCTTGGATGGACAATCTACTATAGTCAGCCTCTCAGCAGA
Organism: Campylobacter sp.; assembly: GCF_030528245.1. GTDB lineage: Bacteria > Campylobacterota > Campylobacteria > Campylobacterales > Campylobacteraceae > Campylobacter_D. The sequence goes on along the minus strand of NZ_JAUMZG010000007.1, from coordinate 332 downwards.
AGCACATATAGAAAATGGCATAGAACTAAGAGGCACTATCCAGTCTCTAACTAACGATAGTTCGACTTTGAAAATCACAAACTATGCGAGAGGTCAAATTCAAAATCTCCAAGGTAGCGGCACTATCACCAGCCTTGATAATCAGGGTACGATAAAGACACTGAACAATACCATGAACGGCAACCTCACCAACTCAGGTAAGATCGAGTCCGGTAGTATCACCTTCCAAAGCGGCCAGCTCACCAACCAACAAAGCGGCACTATCGGCGGCACCGTCAGCGGCACTATCACCAGCCTTGATAATCGGGGTACGATAAAGACACTGAACAATA
>NZ_JAUMZG010000047.1 GCF_030528245.1 Campylobacter sp. | reverse complement strand
GGGCTTTTTGTAACGACACTGAAAGCATCACTGACGGGCTTTCACGCGGACAGCATTTTAATCGATGATCCGATCAAGGTGGAAAATATGAAGTCCAAAAAAGAGCGTGAATTTGTTAATCAAGCCTTTAAGGATAGTGTTTTGACGAGGCTGCAGGATACGAAAAGCAATATTACAATTTTGATGCAGCGGCTTGGGGATGACGATCTGTGCGGCTTTTTGATGAACGAGCGGCATTTTTCGAGCGAAATCATCGACAAGTGGGTTCATCTTAAAATCGAGGCGCTGAGCAAAGAGCCGGCGACATACAGGGTTGGGGATTTTAGCTATGAAAGGGCCGCGGGTGAGCCGCTTTTTCCGGCCAAGCACGACGAGGAGCATTTGAAAGCGCTAAAAATCCAAATGGGCGAGGATGAGTTTAGCACGCAATATCAACAGGATCCTCATGCGACCGAGGCGGGTTATTTTTTGCTGGAGAATTTCAAAACGATCCCGAGCTTTGAAATGAAAAATCAAAACGAATTTATTTTTTTTGACGGGGCGGTGGCGCTCAATGCCCGCGCGGATAACAGGGCGCTGGTGGTGGTAGGGGTGGAAAATGCTGGCGAAAATAGCGCACGCTATGTTTTAAAAAACTGCTTTTATGGGATATGGGATGAGATGCAGACCTGTGAGCACATCATTGAAACGCTAATCGCTTACCCGCAGGCAAAATGCTACATCGAAAGCGACGGAGGGGGCGTCATCCTGCACAGGCTGCTGCAGCGTGAGATCGTCCGGGTGAATGAAAATCTCAAGCGGCAAAACAAGCCGCTAATAAGCAACATCATCGAGGTTTATCCGGCGAGCCGTAAAATTTCAAAGGTGGATAAAATCAAGGCCATGCGGGCCTTTTATAATAGCGGCGCGCTGGTGTTTTTGAGTCAGGCATTTGGACTCAATCAAATCAAAAAAGAGCTATTGAGCTTCAACCCAGAAAAGCCTTTTAGAAAAGACGACTGCATCGATGCGCTGGCTAGCTGTATTAATCACCCTGATGCCCGTCCCCCTGCAGAATTCAAGCCCAAGACTAGCACTGGGGCGCGGAGCCTTTATACTAGCACGTGGAATATTTGAGCCTCATTTTTTGAGGAAATAGTCGCGCAAAGCTATGAGCGCAAAGGATATGAACGAGACGGCTAAAAAACCGACCACAAGCCACCATGCGGTGTTGATGATATTATCGACGATGCTTCCCATGTCTGCCCTTTTTTTTGAAAATTGCTAAATGTTAATTTAAAATCCACGCAAAAAAAAAGGCTTAAGAAGCTTACGAAAGGAGAAATTTATGGAAACTTTGGCGATGATTTTTGAGGATTATGTGAATATTAATTTTGCGCTGGGCTTCTTTTTGGGATGACTGGTTGATGTCATCGAGCGATGGCAAAAGCTCGGCCAAAATCGGCGCCGATTTTTTGCGTGGAACTTTGCGCGCGGGGGCTTTGAGGCCGGACAAAATTTCCCATCGATGAGCAGCATTGAGGCTTGACAAAATTTCCCATCGAGCGATCAGGCCGGGTTTAAATTCACATCCTCAGTCGCGCGCGCGGGCTTTTTAAAATAGCCGTTTAAACCATCTAGCGCCTTCATAAAACGCAAAACGGGATAAGGCTAAGGGTTAGGGGCGGGATGGGTGCTTTCGCGTGAATTTGAAGCCCTAGGGCGTTTCTATTGTTTGGGCGAGTAGTTTTTTGAGTTCAGCCTCGCTTAGTTTTTCCATGTCAATGCTATCATCCTCGACACTCAGCGCACGATCGAGGATGTCTTTAGAATAGAGGCTTTTTTGTATGTTAGATAGCATATTAATGATTTTTTCGGCCATGGCTATCAAAGCGGGTGAAGGCTTGTGCCCCTCGCGCAGGGCGGCCATCCTTTTGAGCTCATGCTTAGCGTATAAAAAGCTCTCCAGCATGTTTTTGTGGATAAACTCAGCATTAAGCGCCGCGCTTAAAACCTGATCGCTTATCTTTTCGATTTCGAGATTAAACTCTTCCACGCTTAGGCTTTGAAATTCACGCAGGTCATCGATGTTGCGCGTAATGTTTTGCTTGATTTGACGGCTAGCCATGTCAATCCTTGTGCCAAATTCTTTTTTTAACAAGTCGGTTCTAATGTCCCTTTGTAAAACACCCTCGACCAGCTTGTTCCTTTGCCAGCCCTCGCGCCGCACCCAGACCATAAGGGTACGGTAGAGAATCCCTTAGGCCCTTTAATGAAAAGGCCAAGAGCGTGCAAATTTCAAGCTTTAGCGACTTTCAGAGCCTGATCGTTTTGCCAAAGTCCTGCGCGACCGGGCTCTTGGAGGTGTATGTGAATGAAAGTGTGAAGCTAGAGTCCTCAAGCGTCCTTAAGAGCGGGGATTTTTTGGAGGGCGCGCTGATTTTTAGCGTTTTGATTAATCTTTTTCAAACGGAAAGCAACGAGGCAAATTTACAGCGGGTGAGCTTTTACGAGCGGCTTTATGAAAAGGAATGTAACCGGCTTCGGGCCTTGATCGCTAACACGAGAGAGGCGAGAAGCTTTCAAACGTATTTTAACTACTAGAAAGGCAAAAAGATGAACGAGGAAAATAGAGCAGGGCAAAACGGCGAAATTTTAGATCCCCCCGCGTCCGAGGAGGGAACCCCCCTGACCCCCGGGGAAAATTCAGTCAGCGTAGATTTTAGAAAGGAGCTAAAAGCCCTACTGGGTGATAATACCAAGTGGCTCGAGCAGGTGAATTTGAGCCTTTTGGCCGTTTCGCATATGTATGAAAGTTTTTTAAAGCTTGATGAGGATTACCGGCTAGCTAGCAAAAAATGCGACACGACCTTGCAAGCGGTGGTGGAGCATTATCAAAACATCAAGGCGAAGGCGAGGGATGTCGAGGCTAATGTGGCTGCTTTTGAGCATAGCGCCCAGGCCTTGAGCGAAAGGATGAGCGAAAAGAGCGCGAGATTTGAGGAGATCCTCGAGGATGTGGAATATTTGAAGCACGAGATTGATGTTTATTATACGGAGATTGAAAAATTCCGCGCGCAGCTTGAGTTTTCGGCCGAGGATTTGGACAATAAAAAAGACGCTATTTTAAGCCAGCTTCAGGCCTTTCGCGCCGAAATTTCACAAAGCGAAACAAGCCTAAGAGGCCTCATTTCGCAGGCTGAGGAGGATTTGAACACAAAGCGGGCTGAGTTTCAGGCCTTGCGCAGCGACAGCCTGGATGAGTTTAGAGATTTAGCCACGCAAAAAGCTGGGGAAATCACGAGCGCCAAAAATGAGGCTCTTGACGCGCTTGAGGCTAAAAAAAACGAGCTGCTTGAGGGTATGACGGAGAATTTTGACAATAGTGAAATGATGACCCAGCTTGAAAATAAACGCACGGAGATTGAGAATTTTGGACACGATATTATCCGCCGCTTTGAGGTTCAGCATGAAAAATACAAAAGCATCGAGCTAAGTTTTGATAAGGTGATCGAGGTGGGTTACAACCACGAAACTGGACAATTTGCCTCACTGCATGAGGCCTTAAACGAGGCTGCGAAATTCAGGCGGCTTTTCAAAACGGACCAGCGCGCCGCTAGCGTTAAGGTCGAGCTGCAGGAGGGCTGGGAGTGGAATGAGCCGCTGGTGCTTGTTGATGTGGATTTAAGCGGCATTGTCATCGCACAAAAGAATCCAAACAACCCGATCATGGTGGATTTTTCACAGTGCTTTAGAGATCGGCAGGCTGTAAAATGCTTTATTTACCTTGAGAACTCAAGCCTGAACATCGACAGTCTGAATTTAAAGGCTAAGAGTTACGCTATGAGTGAAAGCGGCTGGCAGGGGGGGCTTTTTTACACGCGGCTAAACTCAAGCGTCACGGCGCGGAATTTAAGACTAGATATAACCCAAATCACTAAAACGGACAACAACGCTTTTTTTTATCCGTTTTATTTTGATGATAACACAAGGGTCGCGGTCGAGCACAAGATCGAGCTGGTGAGTCCATCCACTCAAGCGGTAGATAATGGGGTCTTGGTCGGTGCATCGAGCTCGGCCTACATCGGTCAGGTTAGCATCCATGGAAACTGCGGGCATAATGGGGTCTTGGTCAATGTATCGAGCTCGGCCTACATCGGTCAGGTTAGCATCCATGGAAACTGCGGGCATAATGGGGTCTTGGTCGGTGCCGCCAGTCGCCTCATTTCATGGGGCAGGGATAATGATTTTACACGATTTACAAGCGGGAATAAACACCGCACGGCTGTAGGCATGGGCTCGGTGCTGCAGATGCATGTAAGCGTGAAAAATGGGGGAAATTCAAACGAGCGCGCGACTAACATCGCCGAAAACACGCCGACTCTGCACGGCATCGTAAATTTTTTTAGCTAAAGGAGGATGGAATGGACTTAATGCAAATGAAGTGGCAAAAGCATGCTTACGGCCTGCATCATGGCCTAAGCGTGGATCTGGTGAGGCAAAACCCGAACATGCTTGATAACCCGAATTTAAGAGTGTGGAGGGATAGCCTTGAGGCGAGCGAGGCTCTGGTGGTGGCAAAGTGCGAGAAGCAGCGCGAAATCAACGAGGCGCGCGATGAGGCCTTGAAGCGCTTTGAGTTTGAGGGGGAGGTTTATCAAACGGGTGAGGCTAGCCTTGGTAAAATTTATTCCAAAGCAGCGCTGCTTTCCCAAAACGATTCGAATGTTATTGTAACGTGGATCACAGAGGATAATAGGCGGGTGGTCTTTAGCGTGGCGAAATTTAAAGAATTTGCCACGGCGCTGATGGAGGAGCAGGAGAGCATAGTTTTTAAGGCTAGAGCCCTTAAGGACGAGGTTGAGAGAGCGCAGAGCATCGATGCGGCGGAGGCTATATCATGGGATCGCTAGATCGCAGCGCGCCGCGCAAGGGTTTTGTGTTAGCACGGGATACGATAGACGAGATTAAAATTTACACGGAAGAGAACTGGGAAATTTTAAACGAGCTTTTAAATGATGCTGAGCTGATAGATAGGTATGAGGATGAGCTAATGAGCATGATGGAAAATACAGAAAAAATTTTTAAGCTTTTGCGAGGATGAATTGATGAGGATAGAAATTATAAATCGTTATCAGGCCAAAACCTGCGTGATTGGAAAATTTCAGGTGTATGAAGGCGAGGAGCTGGTGTGGAGCGCCTTTGCGCTGCAGGAGGATAAAGCTGGATATGAGCGCGGACAAGACCTTCGCCTGCCCGCGGGAGAGTATCGACTGAGGCGACATCCGGGGAGCCGCTTTGAAAAGAGGCTGCGCGAAATCACGGGTGATAAAAGGGCCGAGATGATATGCGTTTATAACGACCTTGTGCCTTATGATCGCTATATTTTGATACACTGGGGCAACACAGACAGGGACACACAGGGCTGCATTTTGCTGGGCAAGACTAAGGCTAACGATAACGAAAGCATAGGCTCAAGCGTTGCGGCCTGCAGGGAATTTTACACCCTTTTAAGCGGCGCGAATTTGGAAGATATAATATTAACCATAAGAGACGAGGTTTGAGGAATGAATACGGAAACCTTAACGACGGCGACACTTTTGGGAAATTTGGGTGCCGACGCCCTGCTGGGGCTGATTGTGATTGCTTTGGGAGCCGTTGTGGTGCATCTGTATAAGCAAAATATTGCGACCATCATGGAGCGGCAGGGGGAGCAGATTAAAAATTTGGAGGAAATTAAAACTGAGCTCAAGGAAAATACGCTTGTAACCAAGGCAAATTTACAGGCCTATAAGGAAAACAACGCCATGCTGCTTGAATACATGAAAAAACACTGTGATGAAAACATAGATAAGCTGGAACGTTTGGATGATAAGGTTAGTCGGATTGTCGAGGATATATCAAAATTAAAGCCTTGGCAGCGTTATGCAGAGGCGAAATTCGACAAAGTCATCAAAACCGACGAGAAGAATTAGCAAATGCTTGGGGCATTGTCGTTTTTGGGTGGATTTAGGCTGCTAGCCGCCGCGGGCTTTGCGGCGCTGGTGATAGCCCTCGGCCTGCTTTGGTGGCGCCTTGAGGCAAAGGCTAAGGAGGCCGCTTTTTTTGAGCAGGAGCTCAAGGCCGCGCTGGTGGCTAATGAGGATCTTTTTCGCGTCATCGAAAATTTACGCATCGAGCACCAGCGGCATATTAATGCACTTTGGTCGGCAAAGCATGAAGGTGAGCGGCTTATGCAGCGGGTGGAGAAGGCTAGAGGCTACATCGAGACGAGGAGGCAAAATGGCGAGGATAATATTACTAAGCTTTTTAACGATTTGCTTGAGCGCTTGTGGGACGAATAGTGTTGTTAATAGCGTGAAAATCGAGCGGGTGAAAATCCCTGCCGAGCTTTTGGAGATCCCACCGCTTTCACGGCCGCAGGTTAGTAATGAGCTTGAAATTCTTAATGCCTATTCTTTGCTTTTTTATCATTATAAGCGGTGCACCATAAACATGGAACAAATCAAAAAACTAAACGAGGGGGGAGAGTGATGATAGCTGGACATTTGGCGCTGGTGCGGGCACTGGGGGTTAAGGTCATTGGGACCGAAGCGGCCTCATCGATGGGAAATTTTGCCAGGACACAAAGCGGCCCCATCGATGGGAAATTTTGCCAGGACACAAAGCCCTCGCGCCCCAAACCCGACGACACCTCTCACGCAAAAGACTGAAGGCTGATTAACACGCTCAAGGATGTGAATTTAAACCCGGCTTGATCGCTCGATGGGAAATTTTGCCAGGACACAAAGCGGCCGCACGAGAGCAAGCGGGCAGACTTTCAGATCGGCGCCGATTTTGCGTGGCACTTTGCGCGGCCGCACGAGAGGCGGTTGAAATTCTTGGAAATTCTACAAGTTTTTGTAGATGATGCTATATTTTGCGCTTAAGGAATAAATTTCGCGCGGATTTACATGACACAAAAAGAGCCCCCCCTGCATGGATTTTAAAAAGTGGTGAAAATGAAAAACGGGAAATTTTGGCGGCCGAGGCAAACCCGGGCGGACACTCTTGACCCATCAGGCGAGCAAAAACCTTAAGACGCCTGATGTTTTGCTTATATTATGCTTAATTTTTTAATTTAAGGAAAAAAAATTTTTTTTTTAAGTTTTGGGTGTAAAAATGGGTCAAAAATGCCCGAATATTAAGCCGAAACTTATAGATGACTTAATTTAAGCTTTCTAAGCTTAAATGGCATCAAAAATATAAAAAACTTAAATCCTTGTTTTTTAACGAAAATCCCGACTTTTTCGGCCTTTGCTTTGGGTATCTTTGGTGATCTTTCTTTTTTTGTATTGAAAACTACAATTTTCATGAGCGTTTAAGTTTAGAAACCTTAAAGAAAAATTTTTTTATCTCTTTTTAAGATTTTTTTTTAAAAAATACTGCTTCAAAAAAAAGGCTTAAAAAATTTGAGGCCTTATTTTTGGGCTTGAGTTCTCAACAATGCCCCGTCATGCTACTTTCCCCACGCCAGTGAGGCGCAGTATCATCGC
>NZ_JAUMZG010000006.1 GCF_030528245.1 Campylobacter sp. | reverse complement strand
CTAGGCCCTGCTTGGTGGCGAGGATGTTTTCGTTGATGGCTTTGGCCATTTGACCTATTTCGTCGTTGGCCCTGGGTTGTAAATCTCTTGGCAATTCGTTACTTTTAAAATTGATGTATTTAAAGAAAGAAAATAGATGTTTGGATACATTTTCAATTCTTGTGGATATGTAAAATTTCACATAGTATGAGATTATGACGATAACTACAAGAATGCTTATCAAAGAGGTGACGATGATATTAAAAAGTAGATCGTAAAAGGGTTGATAAATGCTTTTTTTCGGTGCTAAAGTGACCATGATGAAGGTTTGTTTTGAATTGAGAATATTGAAAAGCTGTGTTGCTGCCATGTAGTCTTCATTTTGATTTTTGAAGTGATAATCATAAATTCCTCTTTCATTATTGGATGAAGCAGTCAAGATATCCTGAGCGCTTTGATGGGGATTAATTTCTTTTAAATTTTTTCCCAAGAAATCCTTATTGGGGTGTAAGAAAATGACTCCCTCTCGCGTCATTAAAAATCTCCTATCCCCTTCGAAAATGCTGCGTCTTGCATGGAGTAAATCTTTTGATAGAACATCAAGATTGTATAAAATTCCTAAAGTTCCTATTTTTTGTTTTTGCGCATTTAGAATATTGACACTCAATTCGATGGTAAAAATATTTTCGTTTTGAATTTGAATGCGAAAAGGATCGGAAATATGTAAACCATCGTTATTATTGTTTTGATTGAGAATATTCTTAACGCTATCATCCATTCTAAATCCATTACCATTTTTGGATAAAAATGAGTGAGAATTTGAAAATATAACATAAGCATACTCTATAAATTCTGAAGTTTTTGAAAGAGAATTAACGATATCTAAGGTTTCTTGCTCGCTAATGATTTCATTGCGAATGAGTGCCGCATTCATTCTGTCGGATGCAAATTGCACAGTAGCAGAAACTTGATCAAATAAACCAACAGCTCTATTGGTTGTTCTTGAGTTGGCATTGTCGATTAAAAGCATTGCTTCCTTTAGTAAAATTTTGTGACTCTGATAGGAAATGATAAAAGATAAAATCAAAACCATCAATAAAACACAAACGGATACAACGATACAAATTTTTGCCCCTAACTTAAAATTGTTAAACATTAAAACCTCCCTAAAATATTTAAATTTTCTAAAAATTTAGATTCTATATAAACCATAGTAAATATTTCACAAATTTACAAAAATAATTTCACTCCCTCTTCAAATTCCATCCCAGATACCCGCACACGAGCACCAGCAAAAACAAACCATCAAGCACCCAATCCCCCAAGCCCACGAAGCTCAAGGCATAGCCGCTATACAAAAACCCCCCCATCGCCGCATACATACAAAGCGTGCTTAAAGAGCCATTATCCGCCATCTTCTTGCAGGGGCAGTGGCGGTAAATTTTCGCCGTGCTTTTTGCGGCTTTTTTTTGAAATTTCAGCCCCAGAAGGGCAAAAAGATCCAGTCCTGCAAAAAAACAAAGCAAAAACAAATCCATCAAAAATACCTAAGCCACGAGGGCAGATGCGACTGCTCCTCTCGCAGACTCGTCTCCCCGCCGTGTCCGGGCAGCAGCCTGAAATCCTCCTCATAGCCCAAAATTTTTTCCAAACTCCGCTTCATCAGCCCAGCATCCGAGTAGGGAAAGTCCCACCGCCCTATGCTACGGTAAAACAAAAAATCCCCGCTAAACATCACCCCCTCGCCCACAACCTCTATCATCGCACATCCGGGAGTGTGCCCGGGCAAAAAATGAAATTTAAAATCCACCCCCGCGATGGAAAGGGCGCTCTCATCCTCCACCAAAACATCCGCCTCGCAAAATTCCACGCCTTGATTGAAGGGGTCTTTGAGGAAAAATTCATCGTTTTTATGGATGTAAAGGGGGATGTTGAATTCCGCCTTCACCCTCGCATTGTCCCAAATGTGATCAAAATGCCCGTGCGTGTTCAGGATGGCGCGAGGATTTTTGACATTTTTGCGCACAAATTCCGCCGCCCCCACGCCCGGATCGATGATGAATTCTCCCTCATCCGTGCTTAAAATGTAGCAGTTGGTCTCATACGCCCCGCAAGGCTGCTTTAAAATCTGCATTCATCGCCTTTCAATTTGCTTTTTAGGACTACAATTATACATTTATTTTTAAAGGCTAGGCTGATGGGCTGGGAGAAAATTTTAAAAAAAATCGATGATTTCATCAGGGAGCGCGTAAGGGGCGCTGGGGCTAGAGGTGTGGTTTTGGGACTTAGCGGAGGGGTGGACTCTGCCTTGGTCGCCCTGCTTTGCAAGAGGGCCTTGGGGGAGAGGGTTTTTGCCCTTTTGATGCCGACAAAACACTCCGCCAAGGCTCATCTTAACGACGCCCTAGGGCTTTGCGCGGATTTGAATTTAGCCCACAAAATCCTCCCCATCCAGCCCATTTTGGACGCTTTTTTGGCCCAGAGTGCTGGCGCTAGCTCGCTTCGCATGGGGAATTTTGCCGCACGCATCAGGATGAGCTTGCTTTACGATTTAGCCGCCCTGAAAGATTACTTGGTCGTTGGCACCTCCAACAAAAGCGAATTGATGCTAGGCTATGGCACGATTTACGGGGATTTGGCCTGCGCTTTCAACCCCATCGGCTCCCTGTATAAAAGCGAAATTTATGCCCTTTCGGCCTTTTTGAATTTACCCTCCGCCTTTTTAACCAAGCCCCCCAGCGCGGACCTGTGGGAGGATCAGAGCGATGAGGGGGATTTGGGCTTTTCTTACGCACAAATTGATGCGGGGCTTGAGGCCTTGGAAAAGGGCGATGAGGGGGCGATTTCCAGACTGGATGCGGGCTTGCTTGCCATGCTAAAGCAAAGGATACAACGCAACGCGTTCAAAAGAAAAATGCCCGAAATTTTGGAGCTAAGAGGACTTTTATGACTTGGCTGGATCGTTATTTTTATCAGCCTTCTTGGGCGCAGAAAATTCTGGCCTTTTTGCTTTTGCCCTTGAGCTTTTTTTACGCACTCGGGGCGATTTTAAATAGCCTTTCTCGCAGGAGGGTGGATTTTAAAAAGCCTGTGATCAGCGTGGGGAATTTGAGCGTGGGGGGCGAGGGCAAAACGCCCTTTTGCAAGGCGGTGGCGCGGGAATTTGAGGGCGTTTTCGTCGTGCTTAGGGGGTATAAGAGAAAAAGCAAGGGGCTTGTCCTCGTCAAATGCGGGGGTGAAATTTTGTGCGATTTTGAGCAAGGTGGCGATGAGGCTATGGAGTATGCCTATGAGGAGAGCGTTGCGGGCGTGATAGTGAGCGCAAATAGGGTTCTGGGCGTAGAAAAGGCCTTTGAAATGGGCGCTAAAATCGTCCTGCTTGATGATGCTTTTTCTAAATTTCACATCGTCAAACTGAATCTTTTGCTCGAGGGAAGGCCCCGTCCTTATTTTGACTTTGTCCTGCCAAGCGGGGCATACAGGCTGCCCCCATTTTTCGCCAAAAGGGCGGATTTTGTGGCACGGGAAGGGGAGGATTTTTACCGATACAGCGCGACCAAAGAAAATCCCAAGGCCGTGCTGGTGAGTGCCATCGCCAAGCCTTTCAGGCTGCATGAGCATTTTATCAAGGCGCGGGCCTGTTATTTTTTCAAGGACCACTACGCCTTCAAAAAAAAAGAGCTTGAAGCCCTGCTTGCTAGGCATCACTGCGACACTTTGATGCTGACCTTTAAGGACTTCGTTCGGGTGGAAAAATTTGGCTTCAAGTGCCAAATCATCGAGCTTCACATCGAGCTGGGCGAGCCCTTGAAAAGGCGCTTGAAAAATTATGTTGAGGGGTTTGAAAATGAGGCTGGTTGAGAGCAGGGATGCTAAAAATTCTGTGGATTTTAAGGAGGCCCTGCTGCATCCTAGCGCCGCCGGTGGGGGACTTTATAGTCCTGAATTTTTACCGCGCTTTTGTGGGTATTCGCACGCGGATTTGAGCTATCAGGACTTTGCGCTCAAGCTCATCGAAAGCTTTGAATTTGGCCATGAGGATTTGTTCAAAAAAGCCTTAAAAAGCTATGAAAAATTTGACGATCCAAGCTGTCCCCTAAGCCTTCAAAAAATAGGAGAGAAGCTCCACCTCAACGCACTTTACCACGGGCCCACGAGGGCCTTTAAGGACATGGCCCTGCAGCCCTTTGGCGTCCTGCTTGAGGCATTGGCTAGGGACAGAAGGCTTTTGATTTTATGCGCGACCAGTGGGGATACGGGTCCTGCGACCCTAAAAAGCTTTGAAAATTCCCAAAATGTCAAGGTTTGCTGCCTTTACCCTTGCGAGGGCACGAGCAAGATCCAAGCCCTGCAAATGAGGGCGATGGACGGCCGTGGGCTACGAAGCATAGCGCTTAGGGGCGATTTTGACGCGGCGCAGCGCATCCTTAAAAATTTGCTAGCGAGCGAGGATTTTAAGCGAAATTTAGCGGGGAGGGGGTATGAGCTTTGCGCGGCAAATTCTGTCAATTTCGGGCGAATTTTGTTCCAAATCATCTACCACTACTATGCGGCGGTAAAAATCGGCCGTGAGCTTGACATCATCGTGCCAAGTGGGAATTTTGGAAACGCTCTTGGGGCCTATTATGCCAAGCTTATGGGCGCTGAGATTGATAAGATCAAAATCGCCTCCAATGCCAACAATATCTTGAGCGAATTTTTCAACACAGGCCGCTACGACCTGCGGGGCAAGAAGCTCATAAAGACCATTTCGCCCGCCATGGATATACTGGTATCCTCCAATATTGAGCGCCTGCTTTTTGCTAAATTTGGCGACGCGCGCACAAAAGAACTGATGCAAAATTTGCAAAACGAGGGCGTTTTTGTGCTGAATGGGGAGGAGCTTGAGGCCTTGCGGGAGGACTTTGAGGCGGATTTTTGCACGGATGAGGAGGCGATGGGTTTCATTAGGGGCTGTGAATTTTTAATCGATCCGCACACGGCGACCTGTTTCAAGCTCGTGGGGGGGGATAAAACGCAAGTCATCACCAGCACAGCCGAGTGGACGAAATTCACGCCGAGTATGGTTCGGGCGCTTTATGGTAGGGCCTGCGTGGATGAGAGGGCGGATTTGCTGGGCATCGCCGCGGCCTTTGGGTATGGGGTCAAAGAGGAGATTTTGAGGCTTTTCGCGCTTGAGGGTGAGCCCTTTGAGAGTTATGATTTGGAGGGTTTGGATGCTGAAATTTTAAGGGGGCTTGGATGATCATCATACCCGCAAGGCTAAAATCCAGCCGCTTCGTGGAAAAAATTCTACGCCCCATCGGGGATGTGCCGATGTTCATCGCTACGGCCAGACGCGTGGAGGGCTTGGATAGAATTTGCATCGCTGTGGATGAGGAGAGTGTGCTTGAAATCGCTAAAAATCACGGCTTTGATGCCATCCTCACTCAAAAAAATCACGAAAGCGGCACGGATAGGATCAATGAGGCCTGCGCGCTTTTGGGCCTCAAAGATGATGAGCTCATCATCAATGTCCAAGCCGATGAGCCCCTCATCGAGCGGGAAAATGTGCTGAAATTTAGGGACTTTGCCCTCTCTTGTGAGGATGCTTTTATGATGAGCTGCTATAAAAGAGTGGAGGCAGAGCAGGCGCAGGATGCGAATTTGGTGAAGGTGGTGTGCGACAAAGCGGGCCTTGCTTTGTATTTTTCCCGAGCGAAAATTCCTTATGAAAGGGAGAGTTTTGGGGAGGATTTTAGGGTGCATTTGGGAATTTATGCTTATAGGGTAAGAGCCTTGCGAGAATTTTGCAGCTGGGAGGTTTCGGCCTTGGAAAGGGCTGAAAAACTCGAGCAGTTGAGGGCTCTTGAAAATGGCAAAAAAATCAAAATGCTTGAAATCAAAACGCAGAGTGTGGGGATTGATACGCTGGAGGATTATGAAAGGGTTTTGAGGCGGATGGGCAAAAACCCATCCTAAGGTGCTACCAAGTAAGCTTAACGGCCGGCTTGATCAGCCCTGCTGGCTTATCTTTCATCATAGCCAAGGCCTGCTCGATGGCTTCAAATTTACCCTCGAGCTTGTGCGTGATGATAGGGCTCACATTGAGTTTTTTGGTTTGCAAAAGTCGGGCTAGTTTTTCCATCCTATACCGACCACCAGGGGTCAAGCCACCCTGAATGCTCTTATGCCCCATGCCTACATTCCAAGCCACTCTTGGTATGGTGATGTGCTCACCGCTTCCAAGATAATTAACATTAGAAACGATACCGCCATTCGTCAAGCACTCGCAAGCATCGCCTATAGTGGTCAATCCACCTCCTGCTATGAGGACCTTATCCACTCCTTCACCCTTGGTGAGCTCCATGATTTGAGATTGGAAGCTTGCTTTGGTAAAGTTGATGTAATGGGTCGCGCCATAATGCTTATGCGCCACCTCGTAACGAAAATCCACGCAATCAACCGCATAAATTTCGCTAGCGCCCATCAAATTCGCACCCGCGCAAGCCATAAGCCCCACAGGACCCAAGCCCACAACGGCCACGCGCTCACCAGGGACGATCTTGGCATTTTCAGCGCAATGGAAGCCCGTAGTAACCATATCGCAAAGCATAACGGCCTCCACAGGATCCACGCCCTCAGGCAGATGGGCTAAATTCCCATCCACGTCATTGACATGAAATCTTTCCGCGAAGACCCCGTCTTTGAAATTTGAAAATTTCCATCCCGCAAGTGGTCCGCCACTGTGCTGGGCAAAGCCTCGTTGAGCGTTGATGGCGTTCCAGTTGGGTGTTATGGCGGGGACGATGACCTTGTCCCCCACTTTGAAGTCCTTAACCAAGGCTCCGACTTCCAAAATTTCACCGACAGACTCGTGGCCTAAAAACATATTCGTTCTCTCGCCAATGCCCCCCTCGTAGCAAGTATGCAAATCGGAGGTGCAAGGCGCCACCGCTATGGGACGAAGTATGGCATCCAAAGGACCCAATTCGAGCTTTTTGCCCGTAGTAACCTCCTCCAAATGCTCTTTTTCAATTATACCGACCTTACCAATGCCTAGCATTGCAAAACCTCTTATGGACATAACTTCCCTCCTTTATATTTCATTAAAGCGGGGCCTATATTTAGGCACCCATATCAAGGACCATTCTGCCCTCTATTTGTCCCTTTCTCATCTTGTCAAAGACCTCATTCACCTGCTCCAGCTTGACAGCCGCGCTCACATGCGCTTTTACCCTGCCAGTTTGAGCGAATTCGATCGCTTCTTGCAAGTCAAGTCTTGTGCCCACGATAGAGCCGCGCACGGTTACGCCGTTTAAAATCATGTTGAAAATTTCAAGCGGAAATTCCCCCGGTGGTAGGCCGTTCATCGCTACAGTGCCGCCCCGTCTTGCAAGTTTTACCGCTTGCTCGAAGGCCTTCGGCGAAACAGCCGTAACTAAAACGCCATGTGTGCCGCCGTTGGTAGCCTTGCGAATTTTTTCCACCACATCCTCGGTTTTAGCATTTGCAACCACTTCTGCGCCGTATTTTTTCGCAAGCTCA
This sequence comes from Campylobacter sp., assembly GCF_030528245.1. Taxonomy (GTDB): domain Bacteria; phylum Campylobacterota; class Campylobacteria; order Campylobacterales; family Campylobacteraceae; genus Campylobacter_D. The sequence continues at coordinate 45,154 of NZ_JAUMZG010000006.1, read as the reverse complement.
AGCTTATCATCAGCCACATCAACAGCAGCGATCCTCAGCCCCATGGCCTTTGCGTATTGCACAGCCAAGTGTCCCAATCCACCGATTCCTGAAATGGTAACCCAATCACCCGGCCTCGTTTCTGTCATTTTAAGACCCTTATAAACGGTAACGCCTGCGCACAAAATCGGAGCCATATCGATGAGCTCTTTGTGGGTTAAATTTGGATTGCACACTCCCACATAATCTGCTGCCGCTACGGCGTATTCTGCGAAGCCGCCATTAACGGAATAGCCGCCATTTTGCTGTCCCTCACACAGGGTCTCCCAACCTCCAAAACAATGCTCACAATGTCCGCAAGCACTATAAAGCCAAGGAATTCCCACAATGTCTCCCACTTTGAGATGGGTAACACCCTCGCCCAATTCCACAACCTTACCGATGCCCTCGTGTCCGGGGATGAGGTTGGATTTAGGTTTTACAGGCCAGTCTCCATCCACCGCGTGAAGATCGGTATGGCACACACCGCAAGCCTCAATTTTGACTAGAACCTCTCTCGCTTTTGGGCGTGGAACAGGAACTTCCTCGATAACAAGCGCTTTGCCGAATTCTTTAGAAACAGCTGCTTTCATAGTTTTTGGTATGCTCATAATTTATCCTTTCAAAAAATTTAATGATTAAAAAAATCCAAGTTTGTTAATGGAATAGCTTACTAGCACATTTTTGGTTTGTTGATAATGCTCAAGCATCATCTTGTGCGTTTCTCTACCCACACCTGATTGCTTATACCCACCAAAGGCAGCATGCGCTGGATATGCGTGATAGCAATTTGTCCAAACACGACCCGCCTGAATGCCTCGTCCGAAACGATAGGCTCTGTTAATGTCCCTAGTCCAAACGCCACTGCCCAGTCCGTAAATCGTATCGTTAGCGATTTCTAGGGCTTCTTGGTCGTTTTTGAAGGTTGCCACGGCTAGCACAGGACCGAAAATTTCTTCTTGGAAAATTTTCATTTTATTGTGCCCCTTGAAGATGGTAGGCTTGATATAGCAACCATTAGCCAACTCGCCTCCTAGCTGATTTCGCTCACCGCCTATGAGGCATTGGGCGCCTTCTTTTTTACCCGCTTCGATGTAACCAAGAATGGTTTTGACTTGATTTTCATCAACCTGCGCTCCCATCATTGTATCCAAATCCAAAGGATTGCCTACTTTGATGGCCTCTATCCTTTTTAGGACCTTTTCTATGAATTTATCATAGATTTTTTCATGGATGAGTGCGCGACTAGGGCAGGTGCAAACCTCGCCTTGATTGAAAGCAAAGAGTACCAAGCCCTCAACCGCCTTGTCCAAATATTCATCCTCGTGCGTGAAAACATCCTCAAAGAAAATATTTGGCGACTTGCCCCCAAGCTCAAGCGTGCATGGAATGATATTCTCAGTCGCGTACTCCATGATTTGCTTACCAACGCTTGTAGAGCCCGTAAAGGCTACTTTTGCAATGCGTGGGTTTGTCGCTAGAGCCTTGCCAATCTTACCGCCGCTACCATTGACAATGTTAACCACGCCCTCAGGCAACAAATCGGCAATAAAATCAAAAAGCACCAAAATACTAGCAGGCGTAGCGCTGGCTGGCTTTATGACGACGCAGTTGCCTGCCGCTAGAGCTGGGGCAAGCTTCCACGCTGCCATGAGGATGGGAAAATTCCACGGTATGATTTGTCCGACCACGCCCAAAGGTTCGTGAAAGTGATAGGCTATGGTGTCCTTATCGATCTCACTGATGCTTCCCTCCTGTGCTCTTAGGCATGCTGCAAAATAACGAAAATGATCCGCCGCCAAAGGAATGTCCGCATTGAGCGTTTCGCGCACTGCCTTGCCATTGTCCCAAGTCTCCGCATAAGCGATATGCTCTAAATTCGCCTCAATCCTATCGGCGATCTTTAGAAGGATGTTGGAGCGTTCCGTCGTGCTCGTCTGCGCCCACTTGTCTTTCGCCTTATGTGCAGCATCAAGGGCTAGCTCGATGTCCTCTTCGGTAGAAAGTGGCACCTTACACAACACAGAGCCGTTGATTGAACTTTTATTTTCTATGTATTGTCCCTTTACAGGGGCGACCCACTTGCCACCTATAAAGTTCTCGTATTGAGATTTAAATACGATAGAACTATCTTTATACTTACTCATTACATTACTCTCCTTTCTTTTTAGATGTAAGTGTTTTCATTGTAACACCAAAATATTAAAAATGGTAAATATTTTAAAAATTAAATTTAAATCTATGTTACTTTTTGTAATTAAGACTATTTTCCCAGCAAAACAGGGCTACAAGCTCGATATATTCAACAATCTTCAAGGTCCAGAAGCGACATTTAAATCCCCAGCCATTCTCATGATTGAAATTTTTTTTAGCATAAAATATGCTAATATTTGCATTAAATTTAAATTTTATTTTCAAAGGAGCTTAATTGTGAAAAAAGTTTTGATTCTCGGTGGGGGATATGCGGGCTTGTCTTTCATAAAAAATCTGCATTTGGACGCTTTGGGTGATTATCAATTCACTCTTATCAGTAAGGAAAATGAGCATTACACGAGCATTTTGCTGCACAATGTTGCGAGTGCGGGTAAAAATATAACCCTAGCGTATGAAAAAATTTTGCCACGACAAATTGAATTCATCCAAGATGAGATTAAGGAGATTAAAGACGCCGCAGTTGTGGGGAAAAAAGCCGAATACAATTACGATATTTTGGTTATAGCTCTTGGTTTTAGCAGCGATGATTTTGGCATCAAGGGCGTTAAGGACTACGCTCACAGCATGGTGAATTACCACAATAGCCTAGATATTCACAGAAAACTAGAAACGCTTTTGCAAGAGGGTCAAAAGGATATTGTTGTTTGTGGAGCTGGTTTTACGGGCATAGAGCTCTTAGGAAATTTAGCGAATGATTGGGCCAGCAAGGCCAATTTGCACTGCGTAGAAGCCATGCCTGCCATTTTGCCGATGTTTGATAGCGATTTGGCCCTCAAAGCTAAAAATTATCTTGAAGAGAGGGGCGTGAATTTTGAGCTTGGGGCTAAAATTTTAGAGCTAAAACAAAATAGCGTCATCGTCGAAAAAAATGGCGAACAAAAAGAGCTTAAAAGCGATTTTACCTTTTGGACGGCTGGAGTTAAGGGCAATGAAGTGATGCAAAATTCACCCTTTTTCAAAACCGCACGCAGCAAGGTGGAGGTCAATGCTTTCCTAAATCCCATCCAGCAGAAAAAGGAAATGAAAAACATCTTTGTGCTTGGAGATTGCGCAGCACTCAAGGACGAAGCGACAGGGAGATTTTACCCACCCACCGCGCAAATGGCCGAGCAGCAAGGTAAATATTTAGCGGGCATTTTTAACAGCAATTTAACAAGCTCCGAGCCTTTTTCCTACAACAACAAAGGCACCATATGCTCCGTAGGATACAGCTATGCTGTGGGCGTCATAGGAGGGGTCAGCATACGAGGAATTTTGGCAAATTATTTAAAAAGAATTATCGAGGCTAAGTGGATTTTAAAGCTTAAATTCTAAAAATTGTGGAATTTTGTAAGTTAATTTTAACTTACAAAGCTTTCCACAAGCCTTTGCACGAGTAAATTCCAGCCATCAACGAGGACAAAAATGAGCAGCTTGAAGGGCAGAGAAATCATCACAGGCGGCAGCATCATCATACCCATAGCCATCAAAACCGAGCTCACCACCATGTCAATAACCAAAAAGGGCAGGTAAATCAAAAAGCCGATCTCAAAAGCCGTCTTAAGCTCAGAAATCATAAAGGCAGGCACCAGCACCGTCAGCGGCACATCGTCTATGGTTTTTGGATTGGGGAGGTTACGGATGCGGTAAAAAAGGGCGAGGTCCTTTTCTCTGGTATTTTTCAACATGAAGTCCTTAAAAGGCTTCACCCCCCTAGCGAAGGCCTCCTCATAGCCTATTTCTTCGGCCAGATAGGGTTTGACGCCCTCGTTGTAGGATTTGCTCGCCACAGGCTCCATGATGAAAAAGGTCAAAATCAAAGCCATCGTTACTAAAATGGTATTGGGCGGCATACTCTGCGTCCCCATGGCCTGCCTCAAAAAAGAAAAAACAATGATGAGTCTCAAAAAGGAGGTCATGATGAAGATGATGCTAGGCGCGAGGGCGAGTATGGTCAAAACGATGATGATATTGAGCGTGGTTACGAGTTGATTGGGGGTGTCGGGGGCGCTGAGGCTTAAATTCACCGTGGGTATGGTCGCCTCAGGCGCGGCGAATGCGTTCAAAGCAAAAAATAAAAAAAATATTTTTTTCAAAATTTCGTAACCTTAATGAATTCTAAAGCCGAAATTCTAACTTTTGATGACTAAAAAAGAGCTTTAAAATTTTAGCACCTATGGGCGTGTTTTTTAACTTTAAATTGCTAGTATTTTGCAACATCAATCCAAGGTCCAAACGATGAAAAATTCCATAGCAATCCTCGCCGCAGGGCTGGGCACGAGGATGAAATCCCCTAACGCCAAGGTTTTGCAAAAACTTTGCGGCAAAAGTATGATTTTACACATCCTGCAAAAGGCCTTTGCTTTGAGCGATGATGTGAGCGTGATTTTAGCCCATCAAAAAGAGCAAATTTCTGCAGAAATTCTAAAGCACTTCCCGCAGACGCAAATTTTAGAGCAGGATTTGGAGCGTTTCCCCGGCACAGCGGGAGCCTTGAGGGGCCTTGAGCCACGATATGAGCGAGCTTTGATTCTGTGCGGGGATATGCCCTTGGTTGGTCAAAAAAGCCTAGAAAATTTACTCTCAAGCGAGGCGGAGCTAGGGCTGGCCGTTTTTGAGGCTAGAGACGCGAAAAGTTACGGGCGTGTCGTGCTTTGCGGCGGGAGCGTGGAGAGGATTGTGGAATTCAAAGACGCCTCCTCGGATGAGAGGGCTATAACGATTTGCAACGCGGGCGTTTATGCGCTGAATTCTGGACTTTTGAGGGAGCTTTTGCCCCTGATTGAAAACAACAACAACGCAGGGGAGTATTACCTCACCGACATCGTGAAACTCGCCAGAGCTAGGGATGCGAAAATTCAAGCCATCTTTGTGGATGAGGATGAATTCATGGGCATCAACGACAAATTAGAGCTGAGCAGGGCTGAAAATTTGCTGCAGGAAAAAATCAGATCCCACTGGATGCGCGAGGGCGTGATCTTGCGTAATCCATCCAGCATTTTCATCGGCGCGGATGTGGAATTTGTCGGCGAGTGCGAGGTGCAGGAAAATGTGAGGATCGAGGGCGCAAGCAGGATCATCCGCTCCCTCATCAAAAGCTCCAGCGTCATCGAGGAGAGCATCGTGGAGGATAGCGATGTGGGACCCTTGGCGCATTTGCGTCCGCATTGCGTGCTGAAAAACGCCTACATTGGCAATTTTGTCGAGTGCAAAAATGCCAAGCTCACGGGCGCAAAGGCCGGACATCTTAGCTATCTGGGCGACTGCGAGGTGGGCGAGGGGAGCAATATCGGCTGCGGGACGATCACTTGCAATTATGATGGCGTGAAAAAACACAAAACCCTCATCGGCAAGAGGGTCTTTGTCGGCTCGGATACGCAGTTTATCGCGCCCGTGAAGGTGGAGGATGAGGTCATCATCGCCGCCGGCAGCACGGTGAGTGAGGATGTGCCAAGCGGGGCACTTTTCATCAACAGGGCCCCGGCTAGCATGGTCCAAAATTTTTATTATAAAAAATTTAAAAAATGAAAACCATCCTCCTAGCCGTGAGCGGCAGCATAGCTTTTTACAAGGCTTATGAGCTGATTTCTTTGTTCAAAAAAGAAGGCTTTGGGGTGAAGGTTTTGCTCTCAAAGGGCGCCTTGAAATTTGCCACCCCTGCTAGCTTTGAGGCCCTGTGCGATGCCCTACTTCACGAGGGTAATGAAAGCTGGAGCGGCACGAACAATCACATCGCTTTTAGCAAGGACGCCGATGTCGTGCTTTTGGCACCTGCAAGTGCCAACTCCATCAACAAGCTCGCCCAGGGCATCGCCGATACGCTTTTCATCCAAACCCTCCTCGCCTGCCCCCCCGCAAAGCTCATCATCGCCCCAGCTGCCAACACGGCGATGTTTTTGCACTTTAGCACGCAAAATTCCCTAGCCCTGCTTGAAAAAAACGGCGCCACCCTCATCCCGCCCGTGCGCAAAAAGCTCGCCTGCAAGGACGAGGGCGTGGGGGGGCTGGCCCCGCTTGAGGCAATTTTTGCCCGCACTAAAAGGGAGCTTTTGCGGGCGGATTTTTGGCGAGGAAAAAGCGTCATCATCACGGGCGGGGGCACGAGAGAGAGGATCGACTGCGTGCGCTGCGTGAGTAATTTTTCCAGCGGCAAGATGGCCAAGGCGCTTGCGGATGCGTTTTATTTTAGCGGGGCGGAGGTGGTTTTTTTGAGCGCGGTGGGATTGAGCGTGCCCTACATTTTGGAGTGTTTTGAAAGCTCACAGGATTTGAAAAAACTCTTGGAAAAATACAAAAAGGCAGATTTTTTAGTGATGGCGGCGGCGGTGAGTGATTTTGTGCCCGAATTTCACGAGGGCAAACTCAAAAAAAGAGACTTCCCCAAGGGGCTCGTTTTGAATTTAAAACCGGGCGAGGATCTGCTTGCCAATACGCCCTTTGAGGGCAAAAAAATCGGCTTTAAGATGGAATTTGATGCCGAAAACGCCCTAGAAAACACCCGAGCCGCCCTTGAAGAAAAACGGCTGGATATGATTTGCCTCAATATTTTGGGCGAGAAAAATCATTTTGGCAGCGAGGAAAATGAGCTTTATTGCATCACGCCCTGGAAACTTGAAAAAAGCCCCCTCTGTCCCAAAAAGGACCTTGCTTATTGGCTCGTTAGGAGGTGCGAGGGGCTGTGAATTTGATCAATTCTACCCTGCCGATTTTGATAAAGGTCGTGGCAAAATCAGGACTTGGGCACTATACCCTGCTTTTGAATCACAAAGAAATGAAGACAAAAAGCTATGTCGAGCTTGAGCTGGGGGCGCAGTATCTAGCCGAGCCCTACATGCAAGCGGGGATGATACATTTCAAGCATCTGTCGCGCTGCCCCGAAATCAGTCCCTTTGAGGAGGGGCTTGGCCTCATCGTGGAGCTTTTGGAGGGGGATTTGGATTTTCAGGCCTATATTGTGGAAAATTTAGCCCAGTGTAAGGATAGCGCCACTTACCGCGTCCTCAAGGAGATGCTTTTTGCGAGCCTTGAGGGGGTTTTTCACATCCCCTTCGTTTTTGAGGGCAGGGCCTGCTTGCTTCAAATGAAAAAGCGGGGCGGGAATTTGGAGCTTTATTTGTATTTTAGCGTTTTTGGGGCCTTGAAAATGCTGAGTGATGAGGCGGGAGTGAGGCTTTTCACGCCCTTTTTGAAGGTGCAAAAATTCCTAAGCACGCAGCTAGAAATTCCCATTTTGTGCGAGGGCAAGATCGAGCCCCTGTTTGCGTTTAAAAAATTGTTCGATTTTAAGGGTTAGCGATGAATGAGCTAAGGCATCTGGCGGTGGTGATGGACGGCAACAGACGCTGGGCGAGGGCGAGGGGCTTTTTGACCAAGCTTGGCTATTCTCAGGGCGTGAAGACGATGCGAAAGCTCATGGAGGCCTGCGTGGAGGAAAAAATTTCCCAACTAAGCCTCTTTGCCTTTAGCACGGAAAACTGGGCTCGTCCTAAGGATGAGGTGGATTTTATTTTTGAGCTTTTGCATCGCTGCTTGGATGATGCTTTGAAGCAGTTTGAAAAAAACGGGGTGCGCCTCAGGGCTATCGGGGATTTGTCGCGCCTTGATGCGCCTTTGCGGGAAAAAATCAAACGCGTGGAGGAGGCGACGGCGCATTGTGATTTGCTTTGTGTGAATTTAGCCATCAGTTACGGCGCTAAGGACGAGATCATCCGTGCGGCGCGGCGTGTGGTGGAGCGGGGGCTGGAGCTGAGTGAGGAAAATTTAGCAGCGCATCTGGACCTGCCCTTGGATGTGGATTTGATGCTGCGCGTGGGTAATGCGAAGCGCCTTTCAAATTTTTTGCTTTGGCAGAGCGCTTATGCGGAAATTTATTTCAGCCAAACGCTTTTCCCCTCACTCACCAAGCGGGAATTTAAAAAGATTGTTAAAGAATTTAGAAAAAGAGAACGCACCTTTGGAAAATAGTCTTTTGCTTGTTTTTTCGGGCGTGGCGGGGGCGGTTTGGGGCTCATTCATCGCGAGTTTGGCGGATAGGATTTGCGAAAAAGGGCCCCTTTTTAAGATGCGATCGTTTTGCTTTTCTTGCGGCCATTCCCTCCCCGCTTGGCATCTCGTGCCCGTTTTTTCTTATATTTTCTTGAGGGGGCAATGCGCTTTTTGCGGGGGGAGGATTGCGCTGCGGATTTTTTTGAGTGAAATTTTGGGCGCCTTTGGGGTGATTTTGGCCCTTTTTGTGGCGGAAAATTTTAAGGACTTTGCACTTTTGTCGGCCTTTTCGCTCACGCTTTTGTTTCTCTCCTTGGTGGATTTGAGGCTCAAAGCCGTGCCAAGCCCTGCGCTTTGGCTGGCCTTTTTTCTGGCCACTGCTTTGAAATTTGACCCCAATGAGCTTTTGCACTTGCTGATTTTTGAGCATTTTAAGGAGGGTTTTTTGCGGGATGCCCTGCTTTTTGCGGGATTTGTTTTTTTGCTAAAAAGCCTCTTGCAAAGCCTGAAAAATCTCAAAAATAAGTCCCTTGAGGACAATTTAGGCGATGGAGACATCATCATTTTATCAGCTCTATCGGGACTTTTTGGCTTGAAATTCGCCTTTTTGACCCTGTTTTTTGCCTCCCTCATAGCCCTGCCTTTTTTCTTTTGGATGCGTCAAAAAGGACAAAAAGAGCTAGCCTTCCTGCCCCTCATTCACGCCGCCTTTTCACTCCAGCTCCTCCTTCTGGCTCTAAAGGGGGGCGCGTGAAGCGCATTTATAAATACCTCCTCAATCAATTCCTAAGCACCTATTTATCCATCTTTTTCGTGCTTTTTGGCATCGTTTCCATGATATTTTTCCTACGCGTGGCCAACATCACCTCCAACATAGAAGTGAATTTTTTCGACCTCTTCATGCTTTATGGCTTCATGCTGCCGCGCGTTTTGCTCTTCACCCTGCCGGTGGCTTTTTTCGTGGCCTTGATGCTGTGTTTGTTCAGATTATCAAGGGAAAATGAAAGCATCGTGCTCTTCACTTTGGGCTTTGAGCCGTGGAAAATGGCGCAATTTTTCCTCAAGATCGCCCTTTTACTCAGCGGCCTGATGCTCATTTTAGCCCTTGTGATGATACCCATAGTCTTTCAGCTTCAGGATAATTTTGTGGATTACAAAAAAACACAGGTGAAATTCAATTACAAAACGGGCGAATTCGGTCAAAAATTCTTAGGATGGATGATTTTCATCGAAAATCAAAGCGCAGACCGATACGAAAACATCCTCATGTATCACCCCAAACGCACCGCAGAGGACAAAGAGCAGCTCATCATCGCTCAAGAGGCTAGGGTGGAGAAAAATGACGCGGGACTTTCCTTCGTTTTGAAGGCGGGCAAAATTTATAATTTTGAGGGCGAGCAGAGGCTTTTTGTGGGAGATTTTGAGCGTTTGATTGTCCATACCATCTTCAACGACTCCATGCAAAAGGTGCGGAATTTTTACCAATACTGGAGCGATTTTAGCCACAATAAGGCTCGCGCGAAGGAGTTGGTCATGTATGTTTGTATCAGCCTCTTTCCACTGGCTAGCACCCTTTTCGCGCTCAGTTTTGGCATCGTAACCTATCGCTATGAAAGGGGCCTCATTTATGCGGGTATGCTAGGCGTCATCGGCGTGTATTTTGGGCTTTTGGCGAATTTTCACACCCCCCCCCTTTTGGCCATCTTTACGATCTTTTGCGCGACCTTTTTTTCGGGGCTACTTTGCTTTCAAAAGATGATTGTGAGGCGCTATTAGTGCGCCTAAAACTCACCTTTTCCTATGACGGCTCGGCTTTTTTGGGTTCAGCCTCCCAGCCTCACGGGCGCGGCGTGGCCGATGCCCTGCAAGGCGCGCTTGAGCGGCTTGGGATTTTCTCCCGTCCCCTCTTTGCCTCCCGCACGGACAAAGGCGTTCACGCGCTTGGAGCAGTGGCGAGTGCTGATTGCGGGGAGCATTTTGCGGATTTATTTTATCTACAAAATCAGCTCAACCGCTTCGCCCACCCCTTCATCCACATTAAGAGGATTGAAAGGGTCCCTGAAAATTTCTCCCCGCGTTTTAGCGCGAGGGCTAGGGAGTATCGCTATGTCTTTCATCACGGCACTTTCAGCCCCTTTCTTGCGCGCTTTGTGTGTTTTGCCCCTCGCTTTGATATGGTGAGAGCGAACGCACTTTTGCAGGACTTCGTAGGCGTGAGGGATTTTAAATTTTTTCAAAAAGAAGGCGGCAATTCCAAAAGCTCGGTGCGCGAAATTTTTGAAGCCGGGGCCTACGCGCATCGCGATTTGAGCGTCTTTAAATTCAAGGCCAACGGCTTTTTACGCGCCCAAGTGCGCCTGAGCGTGGGGGCGCTTTTGGCCGTTTTGCGGGGGGATTTGAGTGCGGAGAATTTGAGGGAGCAAATCGCCGCGCAAAAGTGCCACCACCGCCTCCTAGCCCCAGCGTGCGGGCTTTATCTGCGCCGCGTCATTTACTGAAAATTTCGCACACCAAGCCAGCCTCCGTGTCCCTGAAGCGATAAATTTTATCCCTGCAAGGGTAGCAAATTTCTGCGCTCCCGTCGGCGGGATTTGTGGCGGTAGAATTTTGCCCGTCAGGATTTTGCGCTGGGTTTTGGGCTGCGGGACTGATGCTAAAAAAACTGGATAATGCTTCAAGCATTGGGGGCAGCTCTCTTTCTAAAATTTCCGCATCGCCCTCCCCCGCATAGGCCTCAAGCCGCGCCCTAAAACCCAGCTCTTGCATCGCTAGATGCAGCGTTTGCTTGTCCTTAAAGCCACCATCCTCTCGCGCGCCAAGGCTCACAAAGATGGTGTGCGGGTTTGCCGCGTGCTGGATCTTGAGATGCTCGGCGTTTAAAATCGCTCGCACAAGGTAGGCATCATCGCTGAAATAGTGCTTCGCTCCCTCACGGCGCGACCAGAGGCCGTAAGTGTGGCAGTTCAAACGCACCTTCTCATACTCAATCACGAATTCGTGCCGCTCCAAGTCCTTAGCCAAAATGCGCTCAAGCACGGGCAGGGCCTCCCCCGCCGTTTCGATCACGCAGTCCACAGCCTGCGGGGCGATTTTAGCGCACAGCAGGGCGAGGTGGCCCCCGTAAAAACTGCCATAAAAAATGCTCGGGAGCCTACCCCCCCCCCCCCCCGCTTGTGCGAATTTTTTCCGCACGGCTTTGAGGGCGTTGAGGCAGTCAAGTGCGGCCAAGATGCCGTGATTTTGATAGTCCCCATTGGGCGGGATGAGCGTGAATTCTAGCTCCTTCTTGCTCCCCAGTCCCATGTAGCCAAGGGCCTGATTGTAAAAATCCAAAAAGGCAAGGTAGTTTTTCTCATTGAGCTCATCGGCCTTGATGCCAATGCGTGCCAAGCCTTTGCGCAAATTTTCCACCGAATCAGCATCGAGTCTGGGGTGATGCGCCTCATCCTCGCTAAAACGGCAATCAAAGCCATGGTAAAACACGCTCACCGCTGCGATCTTAAAACGCGAAGCCGCCCATTTTCTAAGCGCATGCAGGGCGCAAAGGTCCTCATTAGCCCCCTGACCTCCCACGAGGAGCAAGATCCCCCGCACCTCCTCCTCATGACTCACCCAAAATTCCAGCCTCCCCCCTCTAGCCACGCCAAGCTCGGCGTCCTCGCTGGGATCTATCTCAAACCTTTCATCTCTAAGCATCGGCTTCCTTTTTTAAAATTTCGCACACCAAGCCAGCCTCCGTCTCCCTGAAGCGATAAATTTTATCCTTGCAGGGGTAGCAAATTTCTGCGCTCCCGTCGGTGGGATTTTTTGCGCCCAGTCCTCGTGCGGCGGCAGGATTTGCAGGGATAGAATTTTTTGGGACCGGAGCCAAATCGCCCCCCGCATCGGGATCTTTAGCGGCAGAATTTTCCGGAGCGAGATTTTTTGAGGCAGGCGCCAATTTCCTCCCTTGCAGCTTTTCTAAAACGAGGGGCAGTTCTTTTCGGATCATCGCCTTATCACTCATCCTAAGCCCGTGATCTAGGCTCTTGATGAGGCGCCCATCCACATCGCCCTCATCGCGCGCCAAATTCAGAGTCGCATCAAAGCCAAGATGCGCGTAAATTTCATAGAGGTTTTTCTTATCCGCGACGGGATTTAGGCCATCTTGCGCGCTGTGATAGCTCACAAAGATGGTGTGCGGGTTTGCCGCGTGCTGGATCTTGAGATGCTCGGCGTTTAAAATCGCTCGCACAAGGTAGGCATCATCGCTGAAATAGTGCTTCGCTCCCTCACGGCGCGACCAGAGGGTGCGGGTGAAGTATTGGATTTGATTGTGCGGGAAATTTTCGACCATATCACAGGTTTGCATCTCACGGCCTAGGATAAAACGCACCTGAGGCAGGGCCGAGCCTGAGTTGTCAAGGACGGCATCCGCGTGCCAGGGGGCGATTTTAGCGCACAGCAGGGCGAGGTAGCCCCCGTAGCTGCCTCCCGCGTAAATTTTAGGCAGGCTCAAGATTTCACCCCCCCCCCCCCCCCCCATCACTCTATCCAAGGCCTTGAGGGCGTTGAGGGTATCCAGAGCGGACATGAGGCCGGCGTTTTCGTATTTGTCGCGTGCGGGGATGAGGCCTAGGGTGAATTCAAGCCTAAAATCAGGCGCCAAGGCTCCTTGCTCTTTTAAAATTTTGACCCGCTCTGTAAGATTGTGTGCGATGCTAAAGGCATTGTCTGCATCGACGCTCACATCCCAGCCTATGCCTTGGCAGTATTTTTTCACGCGCTCCACATCCTCTTTTTCAAAAATTCTCTTCGCACTATACCTAGGCTCGATCGACTCCCTGCGGTGTATGCCGTGGTGATAAACCTGCACGCAAATGACGCCAAAGGTCTTAGTCACATACTCGCGCTCAAAGTCCCAGAGCTTAGGATTTTTAGTCGCCCCCCAGCCCCCAACCATAAAAACCACAGCCCTAGGCGATCGGGCGCTATCATAGCTCACGCGGTATTCTAGCCTTGCCTTGCGCTTGAGTTTTAGCTCCACATCATCGCAGGAGGGCGTAAAAAAAACCTTGCTCACGATCATCAAAAATTCTCCGAGAAAATGAAGTCCTTTTGGCTAAGAATTTGGCGGATTTGCTCCTGATGCGCCTCCCCCTTAGTCTCCAGCGTGATGAAGATCATCGCCTCCCCGTAGTCTAGCTTGGTCGAAAAGCGGTCGTAGTCGATTTTTACGATGTTTGCTCCGGCGAATTTGAGGCTATCGGTGAGTGCCATGAGGGCGCCGGGTTTGTCGATGAGAGTAACCCTGATCTGCATCTTGCGTCCTGCTTTGAAAAGCCCCTTTTCGATGATGAGATTGAGGGTTTGCACGTCGATATTGCCCCCGCTTAGGATGAGGGCGATTTTCTGCGCGGCGTGGAGGGGGACCTTTTGATGCAAAAGGGCGGCTACGGGAGCGGCCCCTGCGCCCTCGACGATGATTTTGTGCTTTTCAAGCAAAAACAGCACCGCAGCGGCGATTTCCTCATCATCCACTTGCACAAAGTCATCCACGCCCTCCAAGATGAGGTCCAAATTCACACGGCTCGTGTCCCGCACGGCGATGCCATCGGCGATGGTGCGCACGAAAGGAGAATTTAAGGGCGCCCTAGCATGAAAGCTCTCAAACATCGCAGGCGCCCCCTTGGCACTGACGGCGATGATTTTTATCTCGGGCCTTACTTGCCTAGCTGCGCTTGCCACCCCGCTAATAAGCCCACCGCCGCCCACTGGCACGACCATCATATCCACATTTTCAAGCTCTTCCAAAATTTCAAGAGCCACCGTGCCCTGCCCTGCCATCACGAGCTTATCCTCAAAGGGATGGATGAAGCACAAGCCCTCCCTAGTCGCATATTCCTTAGCAAAGGCGTAGGCTTCGTCAAAATTATCCCCCCGTAAAAGCACCTCCGCGCCTAAATTTTTGGTCGCCATCACCTTGAGGAGGGGGGTGGATTCGGGCATGATGATGGTGGCACTGCTTTGGAATTTTTTCGCACTCAGGGCGACGCCTTGCGCGTGGTTGCCCGCACTCGCGCAAATGACGCCTCTTTGAAGCTGCGCAGGGGTGAGGCTAGCGATCTTATTGTAAGCACCGCGAATTTTATAGGCGCCCGTGAGCTGGAGGTTTTCATTTTTCAAAAAAACCTCCCGTTTGCAAAGCTCACTCAAAAGGGGCGCAGGGGTGAGGGGGGTCTTGAGGATGAAATTTTTAATCCTCTCTCTAGCCTTGTAAATTTGATCAAGTGCTATCATCATCGTCCTTTCAGTGTCCCATTTTACTCAAAAAAACGCCGCATTCTAGATGCGGGGTGAGGGCGAACTGGTCAAAAAGGGCGAAATTTTCCACGCGGTGGGTGCGCGTGAGGCTTTTGAGATTGTCGTGGAGGGTGGTGGGATTGCACGAAAAATAGAGGATGTGGGGGTGCTTTTGCGCTAGGTCCATCACGCTCTGGCTAAGTCCGGCTCGCGGGGGGTCTAGCAGGATGTGAGAAAAATCAAAGGCGTTTAAATCAAGCCCCCTTAGCCTGAAAAATTCCCGCTCTCCGGCCAAAGCGCGGCTTAAATCCTCGCTGGACATTCTCAAAAAAGTGATGTTGTGCGCGGCGTTTTGTTGGCGGTTTTGCTCGGCGAAGCGGAGGCTATTTTTAGCTAGCTCCGTGGCCAAAACGCGCCCAAAATGCGGGGCCAGGGGTAGGGTGAAATTCCCATAGCCACAATAAAGCTCCAAAAGATCGCGGGGGCGCTTGAGCCTCTCTAGCGCCCATTCTATCATCTTTTCATTGATGAGGGTGTTGGGCTGGATGAAGCAGTCATTATCAAAGGTATAGAAAAATTCCCTTCCCTTGATGCTGAGGCTTTGACGTAGCTCTGCTGTGCCGAAGATGAGCTTTTTGCCGCGGCTACGGGCGATGAGATTTGATCCTAAATTTGAGCTTAATTTTTCCAAATCGCCACGGATGAGCTCGATGTCCTTGTGGTAGAGCAGGGTGGTGCAAAGCTCTGTTTTGCTGGCGCAAAATTCCACACCAAAAAGCTTGGTTTTGAGGGCTGGGCTTTGATTGAGCGCTTTTAAAAGCGGGGGCATGAGGGCGCAAATTTTCTCATCGGCAAAATTGAGGCTTTTTATTTTGTATTTTTTTTTACTCAGAGGGTCAAACATCGCGTAAAAAATTTCATCCCCCTCGTGGTAAAAACTAAGTTCCGCCCTCGTGCGATAATGCGCAAGGGGCGAGGGAAAGGACTCAAACTCCCCCGTGAAAAAGGGGGCGAAAAATTTTTTTGCGAAATGCACTTTTGCGTCAAAATCCTCAGAAACTAGCAAACTTTTTTTCCAAAAATGCGCAGTAAGAGGGCAATGAGGACTAAATTTAAGGGCAAAACGAGCCAGATGCTAAGCCCCAAAGCCACAGGCAAATAGCCCGCAAAAAGTGAGATGGCGCAGATGAAGATGGCGTAGGGCATTTGCGTTTTGACATGGGCTAGGAGGTCGCACTTGCTAGCCATGGCTGAGAGTATGGTGGTATCGGAGATAGGCGAGCAGTGATCGCCAAAGATCGCGCCGCTTAAAACCGCTGAAATGCTAAGAACCACATAGTAGTGCAAATCGGCCCCGACGAGGGCATTGTGAGAGCCCACGCCGAGGGCTAGGGGGATGGTGAGGGGCATCAAAATCCCCATCGTGCCGTAGCTTGTGCCTGTGGAGAGGGAGACGATGGAGGCGAGCAAAAATACCGCCATGGGCAATAAATAAAGCGGGGTTTTATCCGAGAGCAAATCGACCAAATAAATCGAAGTGCCCAAGTCCTTAATCGCTGATGAGAGCGGCCAGGCGCACATTAGGATGATCACCGTGATGATCATCATCCGCCAGCCGTAGGTCCAGGTGATGATGCCCTCACGAATGCTGAAAATTTTCCTCCATGCGCCCATGGCTATGGCGGTGATGCTAGCCAGTAGGGCGGCTTGGAACAAGACGGTGGCGGTGTTGGCCGCCGAGAAGGTCTCTCTCAGGGCGGTGAGGCCTAGCGGGGCGGCTTGAATTTGAGCCCTGAGATCTGGATCTGTGATGCTGGCAAACCCGCTAAAATAAAAGCCCACAAAGGCGAAGATGATGAGGACGGCGAGGGGAAGGAGGGCGTTGGAGCTTTGAATTTTGATGCCCTCTTTGGGCTCTAAAAGCTTGTCTTCTAAATTTTCACTCAGGGCATCGATGCCTTGTTGTGATTTTTTCGCTGCCCTCTCGGCCCTTAGCATGGGTCCAAATTCACGCTCTTGTATTATGGTGAAAAAAACGAAGGCCAGCATGAGGATGTTGTAAAACCTATAGGGTAGGGTTTGGATGAAAATTTCAAAGGCGTTGATTTGCTCCCTGCTTTGATGAAGGCCGACTAAAAGCTCCTCGCTGGCGAGATTGTAGCCCTCTTTGATGACAGAGAGCTCAAAGCCTATCCAAGTGGAAATGATGGCAAGTCCGGCTATGGGCGCGGCAGTGGAGTCCATGATGAAGGCGAGTTTTTCCCTTGAGACCTTGAATTTATCCGTGAGCGGACGGACGATGGGGCCTACGATGAAGGAGTTGGCATAATCGTCAAAAAATATAAAATAGCCCAAAAAATAGGAAGCAAGCTGCGAGCTTTTGGCCTTTTTGGCCCTTTGCGCGAACCACAGCGCCACAGCCTTTGTCCCGCCCATTTTCGTGATGAGGGCGACCATGCCGCCTATGGTGAGCATTTGGAGGATGATGCCCGCATTTGAGGGATCTGAGAGGGACTGCACCGCCTTTTCTACAAAGATGGAAAAACTCAAAACAAGGGCGTGAAGGGCATTGTGCTCGACGAAAGAAAGCATAAAGGTCCCGCTGAGTGCCCCGATGAAAAGGGACAAAATCACATCCTTAGTGATGAAGGCTAGGCAAATGGCAATGAGGGGCGGTAAAAGCGTGAAAGCGCCAAAAAATTCGGCATTGGCCCTCGCATCGGCAAATAAAAATAAAGGCGTGAAGCATAGTAATAATATTTTCATTGTATCCTTTCTGTGTGGGTTCCTGCCCAAGTTTGCGTTAGGGGCATGAGCTCGATTTCATTGACATTGACATGGCTTGGCAGGGCGATGAGGGAAAGCACGAGCTTCGCGATGTCCTCTGCTGTGATGAAGTGCGTGTTTTCATAGAGCGCATCGGCCCTCGCTTCATCGCCCTTAAAGCGCACCTTGCTGAATTCTGTCTTGCAAAGACCTGGGGCGATATTGGTAACCTTGATGTTTGAGCCCCTCAAATCGTTACGCAAGGCTCGCGAAAACTGCCGCACAAAGGCCTTCGTGCCGCAATAGACATTGCCACCAAAATAGGGCGTGTTACCCGCTATGGAGCCGATATTGAAGATGTGCGCGTCCTTTTGCTTCCTCAAAAGAGGGATGATCGCCCTTGCGACATATAAAAAGCCTTTGATATTCGTATCCACCATAGTATCGATGTCCTCGAGGCTTAGTTTGTCAAATTCCTCAAGGCCTAGCGCTAGGCCTGCGTTGTTAAAAAGTATGCTGATATTTTTGAAGGCTTGGGGTAAATTTTCTATGGCCTCAAAAAGCTCTTTTTGCTGCCTCACATCCACGCAAAGAGGGTGAATTTTGTCTCCAAATTCCTGCTTCAAGCGCTCCAATTTCTCTCTGCGGCGGGCAAGGGCTATGACCTGATAACCCTCTCCGATGAAGGCTCTAACGCAAGCGGCACCAAAGCCCGAGCTCGCTCCTGTGATGAGGGCTGTTTTCATTCCAATCTGTCCCCGTAAAATAAATTTTTATTGGCCTTAAGTCCTAATTTTTCAAGGTAGGCGGCGTTTTCTTTTTTGTCTGCTATGAGGGCAAAATCCAGTGCGTTAAAGCCCAAATCATCCACAGCGAAAATATCCACACCCCCAGCCACTAGCAATTTAAGAATTTCCACATCCGCATAGCTCGCCGCGTGCATGAACACATTCTTAGAGGTGTGCTCCAAAGCGCAAAGGGTGATAAAATAGGGCGTATCGCTGCCTATATTGGCACTTAGGGCCAGCTTTTCGTTATTGTTGATATATTTTTGGTGGATGTTCGCGCCCCTTTCGATCAAAAGCTTGATGATGTTTTTATCGTTAAATTCAATGGCGTAAAAAAGCGGGGTTTTCCCGAAGGCATTGCTGTGATTGACATCAGCTCCTTTGTCGATCAAAAAAGCCGTGTTGGCTTCATTTTCTAGGGCGTAAAATATCGCACTTTCATAGCCTTCATCAAATTTGGCTCCAAATTCAAGCAAGGTCCCTAAAATTTTCACATCCCTTTGATTGAGCAGGGCAGATCTCAGGGCTAGAGTGAGCTCGGATGGGGTGGGTTGATGGGCGAGGATGTATTGCTCCAGGCGCATTGCGTCATTGTGCTTATTGGCGACGAATCTTGACAAAGCGGATATATCTTTGTGAATCTTCGTCCCACCCACTGCCCAGTTTAAAAATTCATTCAGGGCATTACTGGTGTAATAGATATTACTGCCCTTGTCAAAGTTGAAATTGCTTTCAAAATACTCCTCCAAAGGCTTTAGGGCCTTGTTGTATTCTTGCCAAAATTCACGGTAAAGCCTGAAATTTCCTATGCTTTGATAGGCCCAGTATCTAAAATAAGCCTTAAGGACATCGTATTTTTGCTCTAAAATTTCAGCTTTTTGAAGTTTTTTTTGGTAAGTTGTGGGGTTTAGGGGGATTTGCAGGAGCAGGTATTGAAATTTTCGTAGTTTTTCCAAGTAAGAAAGCCCCGAGCAAACGCTACTATTGCCACGAATTTGATTGGCGATTTGATAGAGCTTTTTCGTGAATGCTTGATTTTTCAAAGAAAATTCACAAGTGTCGATCCATTCGAGCAAATTTTTATCGCTAAAGTCGGCCCCCGCATCAAAAAAACCCCCACTTCCAGTCTTAAGCTCCTCGCAAGTCTTAGCCTGCACGATGCCAAAACCAGCAAGGAGAAAGACGACAAACAGCCAATTTTTCAACCAAAATCCTTAGCAAATACCTTCATCATCGCACCCACCGCGCACGCGCTAATCTTCCAGCTTGAAATCTTTAATTTGATTGAAATTTAAGTATTTATAAATTTCCGCCTTAGACTCATCGCTCAATTTATCCCGCACGATTTGCAAATACTCCTCTTTGCTAGGGATTTTACCCAAAATCGCACACACCGCCGCTAGCTCAGCACTACCCAAATAGACCTTCGCGCCCATGCCCATTCTGTTGTCAAAATTTCTCGTTGAGGTTGAAAAAACCACAGCCCCGTCATTAACCCTAGCCTGATTCCCCATGCACAGCGAGCAGCCCGGCACCTCTATCCTAGCCCCCGCCGCACCGAAAACACTATAATAGCCCTCCGCACTAAGCTGCGCCTTATCCATCTTCGTAGGCGGCACGACCCAGAGTCGGGTTTTGAGTATGCCCCGATTTTTAAGAATTTCACCCAAGGCCCTATAATGCCCGATGTTTGTCATGCAAGAGCCCACAAAAACCTCATCGATCTTCTTTGGCCTTTTCTCATCGCTCAAAATTTCACTCAAAGTCGCCACATCGTCAGGGTCATTAGGGCAGGCCAAGATCGGCTCGGTGATTTCGTTCAAGTCGATCTCAAAAACATGCGCGTATTTTGCATCCTTATCCGCTCTCAAAAGGCTAGGATTTTCAAGCCACGCCCTCATCTTCTCCGCCCTTCTGGCGAGGGTTTTTTTATCCTCATAGCCCGCCTCTATCATCGCCTCCATCAGGGCCACATTGGAGCACATATACTCACTCACACTTTCAATACTCAAATCCACACAGCAAGCCGCCGCACTGCGCTCCGCACTCGCATCACTAAGCTCAAAGGCTTGCTCAGCCTTTAAATTTGGCAGCCCCTCGATCTCCAAAATTTTCCCCGCAAAGATATTTTTTTTGTTTTTCTTCTCCACCGTGAGTAAGCCCTCTTTAATCGCATAATAAGGGATAGCATTGACAAGATCCCTAAGCGTTACGCCCGGCTGCAACTCCCCGCTAAAGCGCACCAAAACGCTCTCAGGCACATTGAGCGGCATGGCGCCCGTTACCGCCGCAAAGGCCACGAGCCCGCTTCCGGCTGGAAAGGAGATGCCGATGGGAAAGCGTGTGTGCGAGTCCCCGCCCGTGCCGACGGTATCGGGCAGGACGAAGCGATTGAGCCAGGAGTGGATGACCCCATCTCCGGGTCTCAAACTCACCCCGCTGCGGCTCGTGATGAAGGCGGGGAGGGTTTTGTGAAGCTTAGAATCACTCACCTTCGGGTAGGCGGCGGTATGGCAGAAGCTCTGCAAAACGAAGTCCGCATTAAATCCCAGACTCGCAAGCTCCTTAATCTCATCACGCGTCATCGGCCCTGTGGTATCCTGAGAGCCTACGGTTAAGGTCTTAGGCTCGATATACATCCCCGGACGCACCCCCTCCACGCCGCAAGCCCTGCCGAGCATTTTTTGCGCTAGGGTGTAGCCCCCGCTTGAATTTTGCGGCTGCTCAGGCTTGGTGAAAATTTCTTCCCCCTCAAGCTCCAAAAATTCTCGCGCCCTCGCGCAAAGTCCCCGCCCGATGATGAGGGGGATGCGTCCCCCAGCCCTCACTTCATCGAGCAGGGTGTTGGGCGTGAGGGTGAAGGTCGCGATGCACTGGCCCTTTTTGATGATTTTGCCCTCGTAGGTGTGGATCTCAAACTCATCGCCCGTTTCCAGTGCGCTCACATCACACACGATGGGCAAGGCGCCGCTATCTTGGGCTGTGTTGAAAAAAATCGGCGCGATGGTTGATCCTAGGATGATGCCCCCGCTGTGCTTGTTCGGCACTCCTTCAAGCTCCTTTCCCAAATGCCACTGGATGGAATTTATCGCCGATTTGCGGCTTGAGCCCGTGCCCACCACATCGCCCACATAAACGACCTCTCGGCCGCTTTTTTTCAGCTTTTTGATGATATCGAGTGAGCCGGCTTGGCGCACTTTTAGCATGGCGTTGGCGTGGAGGGGGATGTCGCTTCGCGTGAAGGCATCGCCAGCAGGGCTCAGATCGTCCGTATTCGTTTCGCCTGGGACCTTAAAGGCTATGCAGGGGATGACTGCGGGGAGTTTGGGGCGTTTTAAAAACCACTCCGCATCTGCCCAGCTTTGCAGGATCGCCCTTGCGTGGGGATTGGTGCGGCTGAGTTCTGCCAGAGTGTGGAAATCATCGTGGATGAAGATGATGTTTTTAAGCTCATCCGCGGCCAGAGGGGCTAAATTCTCATCCCCCAAAGCCTCGATCAGGACCTTGACATTATAACCGCCAAGCATCGTGCCTAGCATCTTTAGGGCCCTTTTTTTGTCGATGATGGGACAGGTGATTTTTCCTTTCAAAAGGGAGGCTAGAAATTCACATTTAACAAGGGCGGCATCATCCACGCCGGGACTGACGCGATCCTGCAAAAGCTGTGCCAGAGCCTCGTCTGTGCTGCCCTGAAGTAGCTCACAAAGCTCCTTAGTCTGCTCGGCATTGAGAGGGAGGGGGGGGACAGCGAGGGCGGCTCTTTGGGCGACTGACTCTTGATAATCTTGCGTGAAAGACATGTTGGCTCCTTTGTGATTTTCTTGGAATTTTAGCCTTTAAAGAATAAAAAAAATTTAAAATCGGCAATGAGATTTGGTTTTGTTACTGAATGATACAGGGAAATTTAATCCTAAATCGAAATTTCTCGATAAAACTGATGATTTATTTTTATATTTATAAAGCGACAAGGGGGTCAAATCTCTAAGCTTGATGGATATTTATGATGGGACTATTTTGTATTGATGAAATTTTATTAGGCTTTAAATATTGTCAATTGTAAAAAATTTAAACGGTGCACTTGCGAAAAATTATAAACTGAGACGCGCTTATTTGTGAGATTCTAAAGAATTATTGAGGGAAAAATTTTTCTCAAAATTAATATAAATTCGTTAGTTAAGTGTGAAAATTGGCCAATCTTTTTAAAAGTGATGGAATGGATAAGCAGGTGGATGCGCCTTGTAGCGGGATCTTTTAACCAATATTTAAAGTAAATATGTTTAAGAAATTTTGAAATGATGAGGATTTGTGCAAGGTGTAAAAAATTTTTAAAGAAAATAGCCCTTAGGTGTAGAAAATGATGATTTGAGTGACCTTAGCAGGGGGCTAATATGATACTTCACAGCGGATGTAAATTTTGGTGCTTTGTTTGGAAAAATTACTTTTTTGTTTTGTTAAAAGTTACAAGATATTTGCGATAGAGCGTTGATGAATTTGCCATTTGTTCAAATACAATGGTTTGCAATTTATTTTATGGAACCTTAAAAAATATGAAAATATGATAATCGGCTACACCATAAAGAACATTTAAGAGCAATCAAACAACCTAATTTGGCTTTGAGCAGTAAGCTAAATTTTTTGAAATTTTGCAGCTCGCATCGACTTGTGGATGCTGAAAGATAATATTTTAATATACCCAAGAGGGCATTGTGGCTTTAATTTAAACTGCCACATTTGTTGTGGAAAATTTAAATCACTTAACCTCAAAATGTTTTTATATGAAGAGTTAACGACAATGAAAAATCGATTCAAGAAACTTTAAGTTACAAATATAAATCTTGCCAATGGTTGTGGAATTTAAGATGATAATGATTATAGAGTGATACGAAGGTCAATCCTCTAGAAATTTACGAGGATACAAATTGCATCGTTACTAGGATGGAAATGTGAGCGGTGGGACATAGTATTGTTGTGATGATTTATGATTTTAAGGAGGCATTGAAAATAAGTTTGTATTGATTGTTAAACATCGTCGAGCATAGTGACTTTTAGGTAATTTATAGACTATAGGACATGAGTTCATCATAAGCAATATGCTACAAATTAATATAAAATTGTGTAGCTAACGAGGGCTAAGACCAACATCATTTTGTCAAAGGATTTGATTTTACGAAATTTTTACGGGTTCAATAAGTTTTTTTCCCCACCCTCCCTCTTCTCAAAATTTCTCACAAATTCCCCCTCATCATCCACCAGCACAAGGCAGTAGCGAAAATCTTTAAAATTCTTTAAATCCGCAAGGTTTTGATAAGAAAAATCACAAAATAAAGAATTTTTTAAGGCCGTTTTCAACTCCTTTTGCGGCCTAAAATTTTCCAGCCAAAAGTTAAAATCCTCCTCGCAAAACACCACAATAAAAGCTCTAGCCCCTTTTCCAAAGGCTAGGATTTCATTATTTTCATTGACAAAATAAATTTTAAAAAAATCAAGCCTCCCCGCATCAAAACGAAGCTTTTGGCCCCTTTTTTGCAAAAAGCCCACCCATTTTGCAAAATTCTCAGCATAAATAAGAGGCAAGGGGATGTTTTTAAAATACAAATTCTCACACAGCACACTGGTATAAAAGGGGCTTGAGCGGCTTAAAATTTCATAGTTTTCATCCTCTAGGCGTCCATAAAACGCACCGAGTTTTAAAAGATAATCCGCAGCCTCGCAGCAGAAAATTTCCCCAGCCCTCGCACGGCTTAAGGGCTCAAAGTCCCAAGCAACTCTCCCGCTTAATTTCTTCAAGCCAAAGCCCTCGCAAAGCCGAAAATCCCCCCCCTCGCACAGGACAAATTCAAGTCCCTTCTCCTCACACAAAAAGCGCAAAAGCCGCAAAATAGCGTTTTGCAAATTCTCCACCTGCAGATAAAACACCTCCGCATCTTTGACGGCAAACCTTTCCTCACTCACCACGACAAAGGCGCCCTTCCGCACGGCCTCATCCACCTCGCTCGCATCATTGGAAAAAAAAGCAAAGCTAGGTTTGAGCGAGGCAAGATCGATGCAAAAGCCCCCCACACTCAGCACAGAGCCCTCATTGATGAGGGTCGCGTTTAAAAGCTCACTGAGATTTGAAATTTGCATCAGCCGACAAAAGAGCCATTTTCTACAAGGCTTTCAGGGCCTATGAGCACGAGTTTGTCGCCACTTTTAGCCGAGAGTATCATCCCATCGCTTTCTTGGCCAAAAATTTTTGCCTTTTTGAGATTGGAGAGGAGACACAGCTGCCTCCCCACAAGCTCACCGGGCTCGTAAAATTTCGCAATGCCCGAAACCACCTGCCTTTGCTCCCCATTTGCAAGCTCAAGCCGCAATTTCAAAAGCTTCTCACTGCCCTCCACCCTCTCGCAGGATTTCACAAGGGCGACTTGGATGTGGATTTTAGCGAAATCTTCGAGCTTAATTTTATCGCAAGGCTCTTTTTGAGGCTCGGTTTTTGCAGGCAAAAGCGGCCCTTCTACCTTAGAAAACAGGGGTTCGCAATTGCGGGTCTGAAAATTTAAAAGCGCATCGTTTTTGATTAAATTTTGATAATTTTCCCCGCTTAAAGCATACCCCAGGGCCCCCGCAACCCTAGCGCAAGATTTTGGCAGGACGGGGCTTAGGAGGAGATTGGCGCGGGCGAGAATATTGGCGCACAGGGACACGAGGGCGATCGCCCTGTCTTCTTGCCCATTTTTTATCAAATTCCAAGGCTCATACTTGCTGATGGCCAAATTCGCTACGCCTAAGGCCCTAAAAAGCTCTTCCAAATAGCGATTGAATTGCAAATTTTCTAAAAATTCCTCTGCGTTTTTGAGGCAGTCTTTAGCCTCATCCAGCTCGGCACTGAAAAATTCCAAAAGCCTATCTTTGCTAATCCTCCCGCCGCTGTATTTCTCACTCATCCCCACGATGCGCCCCAGCAGGTTTCCAAATTCATTGCCAAGCTCGGTATTGATGCGCTTGATGAGGGCCGCCTCGCTAAAATCTCCATCGCTACCAAAGGGCACCTCGCGCAGTAAAAAATAGCGCAAAGCCTCCAATCCATAAGCATCCGCGAGCTCCTTAGGATGCAAGACATTACCCTTGGATTTGCTCATTTTCTCCCCATCCTTCGTCCACCATCCGTGCGCAGCGATGAATTTGGGCAAGGGCAGACCCACGCTCATCAAAAAAGCCGGCCAGTAAATGGCGTGAAAGCGCAAAATATCCTTGCCCACCAGATGCACCTGCGCTGGCCAAAATCGCCCCCCATCTTTTCCCAGTGAGCTTACATAGATGAAGAGCGCATCCAGCCAAACATAAATGATGTGCTTTTCATCGTTGATTGGTTCGGGCAGCCTGATGCCCCAGTCAAAGCTCGTGCGCGTGATGGAGAGATCCTTGAGTCCGGCCTTGATGAAATTGATCAGCTCGCGGGTTTTGTTTTGCGGGAGTATGGGCCTTGCCTCTTCATACCAGGCCAAAATTTTATCCGCATAGCGAGAAAGCCTGAAAAAATAGCTCTCTTCTTTGAGAATTTGCGTCTTTTTGCCACAGTCAGGACAGGCCTCATTGGCGAGTTGGCTCGGGGCAAAAAAGCTCTCACACGAGACGCAATAATGCCCCTCATAGGCGTCCTTATAGATGTCTCCCCCCTCCCACATTTTCAAAAACATCGCCCTCACAAAGTCGACATGCCCTGAGTCGGTGGTCCTTGCGTAAAGGTCGTATTTGATTTCAAAATCATCCCAGAGTTTTTTAAATTCTAGGCTGATTTTATCGGCGTATTCTTTGGGGGTGAAATTTTTGTTTTTAGCGGCTTGTTCTATCTTTTGCCCGTGCTCGTCAGTGCCGGTTAGCAGGAGGGTTTCGTGCCCCTGCAGGCGGTAAAAATTCGCCAAGGTATCGGCGATGATCGTGGTGTAGGCATGCCCCAAGTGGGGCACATCATTGACATAATAAATCGGTGTGGTGATATAACGCATCTTCTCCCCTAAAAATCAAATCCGCCATCGGTTTTATCCTTAGACATGCTGCTATAAACGGCATTGACATAGTTTTTGCGCGTTGGGCAGTTGAAAATTTCCTCGCAATTGTAGCAAGAATTCAAACGCCTAGAAAGCTGACAATGCTGCAAAATTTCCTTTTTGGCGTCCAGATCCTGTTCAAATTTATCCTTAGTCATTGTAGACCCTTAAAAGCTTTGTGATTTCATACTCTGAGCCAAAAAAGCAGGGCGTGGTCGCGTGAGGCTGTGAAAATTCTAGCCCCAAAAGCGAATCGCTCAGTCCGTCGCTGGTTTTGCCCCCCGCTTTTTCAACGATCAATGCAAGGGGCAGGACCTCAAAAAGGGCGCGCAACTTACCTTGCGGGGCATCCTCAGTGGCCGGGTAGCTGAAAAGCCCGCCGCCCTTGAGTAAAATTTGATGGATGTCGCTCACCATAGCCCCGCTGTATCTTAGCCTGTAACCCTCGTCAAATAGGCTTTTGATGAGGGCTTGATGCTTGGCGCTCCAAAATTTTTGCGTCCCGCCTGGGGCGTTGATTTTGCCCCTTTGAGACAGGGCAAGATCCCTGACAAAAATGAAATTCTCCGCATCATCAAGGCGGTAAAGCCGCGGCCTCTCCCCCGTGCAGACGACAAGCTCAAGCCTAGCCCCATAAATGCTATAAAGGGCGGCTTTGAGGTTTTTGGCCCCCGCCTCATTCTCATAGATGGCAAAGATGGAGCCTATGGCAAAATTGACATCAAGCAGGCTTGAGCCGTCCAGTGGGTCGTAAGCGAGGATGAATTTTGCCCCATCGTTGCAAGCAAGCGCCGCGTCTTTTTCCTCACTGATGAGGGCCTTGATGCTGGGGCATTGGCTGAGGTTTTGGGTGATGATCGCATCGCTTAGGATGTCAAATCCAAGCTGCACATCCCCGCTTGAGTTTTTATTTTGGGTGTGGGAGGTGTCGGGGGATTTAAGGGCCTTGCTGATTTGCAAAACGGCTTTTTGTATGTGGGTGATGATTTCTTGCATGTAAAATTCTCCTAAAATTTAAGAATGTGGGCATGAATTTCAAGCCAAACGATCATTTTTGAGGCCATAAAAATTGAAAAATTATAGCTTCTTAAAGCAAAAATAGGATTAAAAGCTTATAATTGGGAAAAAATTTGGAAATCGTATGCGGTGTGTTGTGTTGATTTTGACCCTTTTTTTGAGCGCTTGTGTGCCTGAAAACCCCCAGCTTAGGGACTTGAATTTAAAAACGCAGACGCTCATGTTTTCAAAAAAACAAAAAATAGCCCTTGCTGATACCAGTTTTGTCGCTATTTTGAGCTATTTGAATCCCATCTTGGACGCGAAAAGTCCTGAGGATATTTTCATCCTTTCTTTCACGCCTGATGATGTGAAAATAAGCAAACTTCAGGTCTTCATCAATGAAAAAGAAGCGCGAATCAAGGCCTTGGATAGGCAAAACGAATGGACAAAATACCTCATCACTAACGCCTACACGCAGCACTTTGAAGTAGCCCTTGAGGGTGTGGAGGGGGAGGGGGAGCTTAGGGTTAGGGTTTGTTCTGCGGAATTTGCTTGCTTTGAATTAAATTTTCAAAAATATCCGAAATCTTTGTATTACCGCTCAGAAGGTGTTGATACGCAATATAATTAGCCAAAACCTTTTTCCCATAAATGCGACTTTCCTGATAAGGCACAAGCTCCATCGACAAAAAAGGCTCAAATTTTCCGCCCCTGAATAAACCCTGCTTTAGCATCTTTCGCGTAAAGCCTATGCCTCCATTGTAAGCGTAAAACACAAGAAGGGGCGAGTGGAGGTGCTTTTGCAAATAATCCAAATGGTGGTTAGCAAACCGATAAGCCATTTGCGGCTCAAACATAAAATCTTGGTCAAAATTCTCAATTTTGAGCTCCTTATGGCCGATGTGATTGGCCAAAAAGGGCATGAATTGCATCATCCCCAAGGCGTAAGAGGTCGAGATGGCGGTGGGGATGAAGCGGCTTTCTTGCCTTGCGATGGCTAGGATGAGCGACTGTCTTTGGGGATCGTAGCCCTTGATGTGCTCAAAATAGGGCATGATGAAATAGTGTTTTTTGAACTGATGCAGCTTTTCCATGATGATAGCGTAGATGGGCAGGGTGTTTTTTGTGTTGAATTTTTGCGCGAGGATCTTTAGCTCCTCATCATTCGCCTTTCTAATTTTCACCGCAAGATCCTGCCAGGCAAAGGGATCTTGCATGTCAAAATCGCTTCCCGTCTCCTTGGCCTCAAGAACACTAAGCTCCACAAAGGGCCTAGCGAGCAATTCCTTAGCGTAAATGCTGTAAATGTTCAAGGACGCGCTGTTTGCAAGCGCTTCCAAAAGCCCCCCATCGCCCTTAATCTTCCACATCCAAAACAGTGCGTTGTCCTTATTGCTCTGCATTTTAAAGCTCTCATAAGCCCTTTTGAAAAATTCATAAGCCAAATTTTCATCCTCAAAAACCAAGGCATTGACGCCCAGATAAAAGGCACTATCCTCGCTCACAAGCTCGGGACTCACCCTCAGGAGGGATTTTCTAAATTTCTCCCCCTCTTGCCTGATGATGACTTGCTGGGCAAAAGCCTTAAAGCTAGCGTTTTGGGCCAGCTTATTGACAAAATTCGCACCCAAATCGTGGTCGTTTTTTTTGGAATAATTGTAGTATCTAAAAAAGGCCCCCACGCTTTCTTTTTGCACGATGAGAGCGAGGGGGTCTGTTTGATTGAAGGCCTCCAAAAAAACGGCCAAGCTAGGATTTTTCGCTTGAAATTCCAGGGCGAGGGCGCTTCGGGTTTGGGGCTTTAGACTCGTGATGAAATAATTAGACCGCAAGCGCAGCTCTTGACAACTAGCATTCGCATCCAAAATGGCTTCCTTGACATAGCCGTAGCAGGCGGCAAATTTTGGGTCGGTGTAGGGTTTTGGAGGGATGATTGTCTCCAGCTCGTCTTTGATCTTCCCCACATAGCGAAAAATGTGAGCGCCAAGTCCCGCCGCTTGCTTTTTGTCGATGGCCTTTTGCTCCAAAAGTCGGTGGATGTAATAATCCTTAGCGATGGAATTTTCGTATTTTTTCAGGCTTTGCAGATCGTAATCCTTCGCCCACACGAAGCTAAAAAGCAAAAGCAAAAATATTTTTTTCATAGAAGTTTCACCGCTAAATTGGCAACGAGGATGTTGAGAAATTGCAAGCCCAGCACCAACACAAGCGGCGCAAGATCCACGCTACCGATGCGGGTGGGGATTCTACGGATGAGGGTGTAGGCGGGGGCGGTGAGCTTGTAGAGTATTTGCACGATGGGATTGTAGGGGTCCGCACTCACCCAGCTGATGAGGGCTTGGATGATGATGATCCACATGTAGGTGTTGATGCAAATTTGCACGATTTGCACGAGGGAGAGTAGGAGGGCATCGGTCATTGAAAATCCTTTGAAAGTTCTTTAATGAAGGGTCTGATGTGGGGGTAAAGATCCGCAAGCTCAGGCCCGCAGGTGCTGCCTGTGAGCAAAATTCTAAGCGGCATGAAAAAGGCCCTGCCTTTGAGGGCGCTTTTTTGCATTAAATTTTGCTTAAATTGCGCGTAATTTTCCCACGAGCCATCCTCTGCGAGTATGCGCTTTAAAATGGCGGCCTCTTGTTTGAATTCCGCATAGTCCTTAGGGCCGAAAATGCCTTGAATTTTTTCTTTGATTTCCTTCAAAGTGCTCGCTTCCTGAGTGTAAAATTTAGCCAAATCCGCCACATCCCTGCCCAAGTCCAAAAGCGCATTGAGCCTCGCGTTTTCAAGCCTTTTTATGTGCTCGCGGTTGATTTGGAGGAGTTTTTTCATGTCAAATTTAGCCGCAGATTTGGAAAGCTTGGCCAAATCAAACCACTCCGCCGCCTCAGCGAGCGTGAAAATTTCGCAAGGGGTCTTATTGCCAAGCAGCAGGAGATAATTTGCCACCGCCTCGGGCAAAATCCCCTCATCCAAAAGCCATCTGACGCTAGAGTGCGCCTCCCTCTTGCTCATTTTCAGCCCCTCTTCGTTGAGAATGATGGGCAAATGCGCGTAGGTCATTTTTTTCTCAAAGCCCAAACTCGCCCGGATGTGCTCCTGCTTGGGCGTGTTGGAGATATGATCCTCGCCCCTTATGATGCAGCTTACGCCCTGGAGCATATCATCCACCGCGCAGGCAAAATTATAAGTGGGCGTTTTGTCCGCGCGCAGGATGATGAAACTGTCGATATTTTCAGGCTCAAAGCCAAGCTCACCCCTGATAAGGTCCTTAAATTTCATCGTTTCGTTTGGTTTTTTGAGGCGGATGACGAAGGGCCTTTCATCTTGCAGCAGGGAGGCACCCTCTAAATTTTCACAAGCGCCATCATAGCGGTAGGCCCTGCCCTCCTTTTTAGCCCTTTGTTTTTTAGCCTCCAGATCCTGAGCCGTGCAAAAGCAAGCGAAGGCCCTTTTTTCACTCACGAGTCGCAGGGCCATTTGACGATGGAATTTTAAATTTTCACTCTGCACATAATAATGCTGCCAAGACACCCCAAAAAGCCTCAAAAGCTCCCGTATTTCCTCCTCTTTGTCCGCGATGTTTCTCTCCCTGTCCGTGTCCTCGATGCGTAAAATGAAGTCCTCCCCCTCCTGCCTCGCGCGGATGAAATTGATCAAAGCCGCTCGCAAATTTCCTATGTGCATGTCTCCGGTGGGGGAGGGCGCGAAACGATACATCATGCTAACCTTTTTGCTATTTTTAAGGCGCGATTGTAGCAGAGAATTTTATACGGATATTTAATTTTTGCCTGTATAATCGGGCTTTCTATTTTGGGAGAAATTATGATTTTTGTGCTTTTTTCTTTGGGGATGGCTCTTATTTTCACCCTCGCAAATTTTTATAGTTATAAGAGATTTGTGGGCAAAATTTCATTTTGCCAGCCCTTCAAAAAGCTTTTTTTATCCATCTTCTTCCTCCTCTCCCTCATTCAGGCCTTTTTCATCATCTTCCGCTCCAGTGAGTATCTGGGCGACTTTTGGTATGGGCTTTTGGCCATCTCTTTTGCCCCCACCTACTGCTTGTTTTTCGCCGCCTTACTCTTTGATGCCCTGAAATTTTTTTTAAAATTATTGGGGAAAGACTACAAAGAATGCGCGCTTTTTGGGCGATTTTTTTTAGAGCTTGTCCTCGTTTTTGCCGCGATTTTTGCGACCTATGAGAGTGTCGGCGGCGCCCTTAAAATTCCACAGGTAAAAACCGTGGACTTGCACTTAGAAAACCTTGAGCAAAACCTCAGCATAGCCCTACTCGCAGACATACATTTGGGGAAAAATTTGCACGAGGATTTTCTAAGCGGACTCATCACGAAGGTGAATGAGCAAAAAGCCGACCTCATCGTCATCGTGGGCGATTTGGTGGATACGGATCCTAAAAATTTATCCTACATCTCCAAGCTCAATCAACTCCGCTCCAAATACGGCACCTTCTATGTCCTAGGCAATCACGAATACTACCACGGCGTGAATGCGGTGCTGGAGCTTTTGAGAAAAAAGACCAACATGCAAATTTTAGTCAATGAAAGCAGGGATTTGGGCTTCATCAACATCGCAGGACTTGCCGATTTGACAGGGCTTAAAAAGGGCGTTTTGGCCCCGGATTTGGCCAGAGTGAGGGCGGATTTAAACGCCAGCAAGCCCAGCATCCTCCTAGCCCACCAGCCCAAAACAGTCCTGCTTTACGATGTGAGCGATTTTGATTTGATCTTGAGCGGGCACACGCACGGGGGGCAGATCTTCCCCTTCGGGCTTTTAGTAAAGCTCCAGCAGGGCTTTGTGAGCGGACTTTACGAGCTTGGTGAGAAAACGAGGCTTTTTGTCAGCACGGGCGCGGGTTTTTGGGGGCCGAGTTTTAGGACCTTCGCGCAAAGTGAGATTGTGATTTTAAATTTAAAGGGACAGCAATGAGTTTTTCAAGGGACAGCTCACGACTTTTTGGACTTTTGGCACGGCTTCGTTTCCCCAAATTCGTGCAAAAATTCATCAACGAAAGCTATGTGAAATGCTTTAAAATCGACATGAGCGACTTTGACCCTCCGGCTAAGTATGAGAGTTTAAACGCCCTTTTTACTAGGGGTTTGAGGACCCCGCGCCCACTGGATGAGGGCTTCATTTCTCCAAGCGATGGGGAAATTTTGCAGAGTGGGCGCAGTTTTTGGGGCGAGGGGGAGCTTTTTGCCCTCAGCATCAAGGGGCACACTTACAGCGTGGGCGAGCTTTTGAGGGATGGCTTTGAAAGGGAGGAGCTTGAGGGGGGGCTTGATGGTGTCAATATTTACCTCGCGCCTAAGGATTATCACCGCTTTCATGCCCCTTGTGATTTGCAGATTTTAAGCGCGACCTACACGCGGGGCAGTCTTCACAGCGTGGCGGCGAAATTTGTGGGTAAAATTTCTAATCTTTATGCGAAAAATGAGCGCGTCAGCCTCAGGTGCAAAAGCGGCGTGTCGGTGTTTTGGCTCGTTTTTGTCGGGGCGCAAAATGTCGGCAAAATGCGCTTTTGCTTTGATGAGGCGCTGCAAACTAACGCTAAAAATTCCCACAACTTCACGCGAAAATATGTGAATTTGCACTTCAAAAAGGGGCAGGAGCTTGGGCATTTTGAGCTGGGATCTACCATAGTGATTTTGGCGCAAAGTGGCTTTTTGAGCCTCAGGGTTGGGGCGGGAGAGCGGGTGAAATTTGGCGAGAAAATCGCGGATTTTGTGGGCTAGAGATGGTTTTGGAATTTGACTTTCAATACAACGCAGATAACGACAATCTAGCCTTTCTTTTGAATTTTTACGCGCAAAATCATGCCCATGATTTAAGTTTTAGCGGAAAAAATTTGCTGCTAAAAATCAAGGGGGACGAGGCGGAGCTTGTCGCCTTTTGTGAGTGCTTGGAGCGGATCAGTCATAGCGTTTTTTTGCAGGGCTTTGATGTGCGCGCGGGGGAGGATTTCAAGCCACAAAAACGCTCCTTTGAAAGCGAAAAAGTCCCCCTCATCACGCATTTTAACACCCAAGCCTACACGCAAAACAAGACCCTCAAAGCCAACGAGTGGGGCGTTTTTTGCGCGGTGGAATTTTCCCCAAATGGCGATAGTTTTAAAGCGGTGCGCGAGGAAAATTTTGCCGCCCTTTTGAGGAGCGCGCTTGAAATTCTCACAAGCGGGGGGGCGATTTATCTCAAAAATCACAGGGGAATTTTTGAGCTTTCTTTATACGATGGGGTTTTGAAGGGCGATTTTTTAATGCCCTGCGACATCAAAGCCCTCCCCACCGCCTTCATTTGCTCCAATGAAAAACTCAAGCTCTTAGCCAGCCTTGAAAAGCCTTTGATGTGGCTTAAATTCAGTGCGATTTTCAGGCAAAATCACAAACTGGGCACTAAGGATTTTCGCGTCAAAATGGCCGAGGATTTGTTCAGCTTTGCCCTTGGCCACGAGCTTTACGGGCAGGATTTTAAATTTTTAAGCGTGAAAAAATTGCAAAATTTTAAAGACGAATTTGAGCTTTTGAATTTTGAGGGGCGGACGCTTATTTTGCGGGGATTTGACTTCATTAGGCGTGAGGCTAGGGAGCTGATTTTTGCCAAAGAGGACAAAAACATGGCGCGCCTTTCTTATTTGCTTTCCACGCTTGAAGAAAGTGCCTTGATTTTGGAGCTTAGCGAGGATTATGAGGATCTTTTGCTTTTTGATAAGAGTTTCAATTTGCTCAAATTGACCCTGCCGCAAAATTCCCAAACGCTCTACGCCGACATCAACGAGGATGCGGTTGGAGCGCGACTTTTGCAAAATTACCAGCAAGAATTCCCCCTTTTAAACGAGGATTTTGAGGTGAAAAATAATTTCTTTTCGCTTTTTTGCATTTTGGGCAGGATTTTGGGGCTTAGTGAGGATTTTGTGGGCGCTGGGCGGCGACTTTTGGAAGTGGCCGATGGGACAAAGATGCCCCGCGGGGTGAAGATTGACTATCGTTTGCGCGAGGATAAGAGCCTTGATCATACGCGCACGCTAAGGAGCGCGATGAGCTTTAAGCTAGCGGGGGTTGAGGCTGAAAATATCGCCTACGGGGCAGTGGAGAGTCTGGCCTTTTTCCTGCGCGATTTTTACGATGAGCTGCGGGAGAAAAATCAGGTGCAAAGTGCCATCATCAGTGGTTCGCTTTTTCGCCATACTTCCTTGCTGAAAAATACCTTAAAGCATCTCAAAAATTGCCAAACAAGCCATGTCCCACTTTGCATTTAGGCTTGAAATTTCAGGGCTGGTTCAGGGCGTGGGCTTTCGCCCCCTAGCCCATAGCATAGCGCACGAGCTTGGGTTTTGCGGCTGGGTGAGGAATTCGGGCTTTGGGGTGGAGCTTGTTTTGTTTTGCGATGGGGCCAAGTGCGAGGAATTCGTCCGCATTTTAAGGCACAGACTCCCCCCCCTTGCGCGCATCGATAGCCTTAAAATCACAAAAATTTGGGCCGAGAAAAACGAGGGCTTTGTCATTGAAAATTCCGCCGACGATGCCAAAACCACGCCCATTTTGAGCGATTTCGCCCTATGCGAGGCATGCAGGGAGGAATTTTACGACCCCCAAAACCCCCGCCACCTCTATCCTTTCATCATCTGCACCCACTGCGGACCGCGCTTTTCCCTTATCAAAACCCTGCCTTATGACAGGGCAAACACCACGATGGCGGCCTTTCCAATGTGCGACTTTTGCAAAAGCGAGTTTGAGGACCCGAAAAATCGCCGCTTCCACGCCCAGCCCGTGAGCTGTCCTGAGTGCAAAATCCCCGTTTTTCTCAAAGACAAAAGGGGCGCGATTTTAGCTCGTGATGGCGCGGCTTTTGTGGAGGCGGCGCGGCTTTTGCGGGAGGGGAAAATCCTAGCCGTGAAGGGGATCGGCGGCTTTCACCTGATGTGCGATGCCCTCAACGATGAGGCTTTGAGAAATTTAAGGGCGCGCAAAAACCGCCCCGCCAAGCCCTTTGCCCTGATGTGCCCGGATCTGAGTGCCGCGCGCAAACTCGCCCACATCGGCAAAATCGAGGCGCAAATTCTTACGAGTAAGGAAGCGCCCATCGTGCTTTTGCGCGCAAAATCCCCCCTCCCTCTCATCGCGCCCAATATCCATAAAATCGGCATCATGCTAGCCCACACGCCCTTTCATCTTTTGCTTTTTGAGCATTTTAGCGGGGTTTTGGTGGCGACCAGCGCGAATTTAAGCGGGGAGAGCATCATTCATCGCGATGAAATTTTGCAAGAAAGGCTCAGCGGCGTTTTTGACTTTGTCTTAAGCCACGAGAGGGAAATCCACAATCCCAGCGATGATAGCCTCGTGCAAATTTTTGACGAAAAGCCCATGTTTTTGCGCATGGGCCGGGCTTTTAGGCCCTCTTATGTGGCGTATGAGGGGGGGCGACTTGGAGAGCGTGATGGGGAGCGTGGTGGGAATTTTTTAGCCTTGGGTAGCGAGCTTAAAAACGAGTGGGTGATTTTTTACGCCAACAGGCTTTTGCTTAGCGGCCACATCGGCGATTTGAGGGGCGTGAGGACGCAGGAGAGATTTTTTAAAAGCTTGGATTTTTTCACGCAAAATTACGGACTTGATTTTGAGCGAATTTTATGCGATGCCCACCCGCATTTTCACGCCGCAAAGGCCTTCGAAGGGCCTCTTAAAATCCAGCATCACTACGCGCATTTTTGTGCGGCCTATTTTGAATTTAAAGAGCATTTTGACCCTGACGAGAAGGCCTTGGGCTTTATTTTTGATGGCACGGGTTATGGGGAGGATGGGAGCGTTTGGGGTGGGGAGCTTTTGTGGGCGAATTTGAAGGCGTATGAGCGGGTGGGGCATTTTGCGCGCTTTAAGCTCATCAATGCGGATGTGAAAAATGTGCAAAATTTGGCCCTGAGTCTCATTTGGCATTATGATTTGGAGGAGGAGGCGGGGGAATTTTTAGCAAAAATCCCGCCGCAAAAATTGTCCAATCTCAAAAAAATCCACCGCGCTTCCAGTCTTTGGACGAGTTCGCTCGGGCGTGTGATTGACGGCTTTGCGGCGCTGGTTTTTGGCACGGAAAAAATCAGCTATGAGGCCGAGCTTGGCTTACTGTGCGAGCGTTTTTATGATGCGGATTTAGACTTTTCTTACGCGCTTGAATTTAGGGACGGACAGGTGGATTTTAGAGAGCTTGTTTTGGGGGCGCTGCGGGATGAGAAGGGCAGGGCGGTGACAGGCTTTTTCAATGCTTTGGCGGACTTTATTGTGCGGTTTTCGCAGGATTTGCGGGGGCAGGTGGGGGAGGAATTTAAGGTCATTTTAAGCGGCGGCGTCTTTCAAAACAAAACCCTGCTTGAAATTTTAAAGCGTAAAAATTTCGTCTTTTTCGTCCCACTTCGCTATCCTTGCAATGACAGCTCCATCGCACTTGGCCAGATGGTGCATTTTTTAAATTTAAGTAAGGATGACAATGAAATGGTTGGAAAAACTTCAAAACGATAAAGAATTTCGTGCGGCTTTTAAAGAGGACTCCGTGCGTGAAAAGCTCATCGCGCCGCTTTTGGAAAGGCTTGGCTTTGTGGAGAAGGGCTTAGAAAAAAACGCTCCGCTTGAGCTGCTACGCTCCCATCACATAAGCCGCCCTACCATCACGGGCTCCAATTCTAAGGTCAAGGATCTTATCACGCCTGATTACATACTCTTTTTAAATTCCAAAGCACACTGCGTCCTAGACGCCAAAGCGCCCAATCAAAACATCAACAAGGGCAGCAAAAACGAGGCGCAGGTTTATTACTACGCGATCAATGACGCGCTCAGGGCGCCTTTTTACGCCCTTTGCAATGGCTTGGAATTTAAGCTTTTTGGCACGAGTCAGGGGCTGATTTTGGACTATAAGCTTGGTGAAATTTTAAGCGAGGGCTATCTTTTTGAAATTTTAAAGAATTATTTGAGCACGGAAGTGCCTGATTTAAGGCCGCATTATGTTATCAATACAAAGGATGATGCGTGGTATCTTAAGAAAGAATTGCCTGAAAGCATCAGCATCCCGCAAAAGCAAGCCAAGGCGAGGCATTTTGGCTGCACGGCGTATTTCACGCGCCAAAGCTGGGATGTGGTGGCTAAAAACATCACGCATTTTACAAGCCTTGGCGATGTGGTGCTTGATCCTTTTGGAGGCAGCGGGGTAACGGCGGTGGAGGCCATGATGAACGGCAGGCAGGGGATTCATACCGACCTTAATCCGCTTTCTATCTTTATGACAAAGGCTTTGACGACTAAGATAAATTTGGGCGAGCTTTGGGACTTGACGCAAGAGATTATTGAGGAATTTAATCTCACGCGTCCTAAAGATGAAAAAGAAGCAAAAAAGCTTTTAAAGGGGGCTAAATACTACCCAAACGCTATAAGCGAGGACTTTGGCGAGGTGGCAAGTGGGGCTTTGCAAAAAACCTTATGGATACCTAAAGATGAGCTTTTACCTAAGGGTAGTGATGTAGAGAGCGTTTTAAAGCTTTTTAGCCCCTTGCAATTAATTGAGCTTGCCCTTCTTAGAAAGCTCATCTTTGAAAAAACGGCAAAAACGAGGGATAAGGAGCTTTGGGAGAAAAGAAAGAGGCTTAGGGTTTCGTTGATGCTTGGGTTTTATAATACCCTTAGCCTTATCAATTTAACTTATCACAATGCACCAAAGGGCGGACCCGCTTCGGCAATTACTAGATATTACCGTTATAGATTAGCTCCAAAACCTGATTTTCTCAACCCAAGCGAAATTTTTGAAAATAAAATCAAACGCGTGATAAAGGGCAAAAAAGAGCTTGAGGACTCGCTTATATTTTATGAAGTGTATCTTAGACCTTTAAGTAGCGTGATAAAAGATTTCAAATATAGCTTTTTAGAGCCAAGGATGGCAAAAGAGGATTTAGCTAGGACCAACGCTTTTTATGAAAAGACTGATGGCGATAAAATTTTTCAAGCGGACGCTACGAATTTAAAAGAGATACAAAAAGAAAGCGTGGATTTCATCTACACCGACCCACCATATGGGGCTAAAATTCCTTATTTAGACCTAAGCACGATGTGGAATGCGTGGCTTGATTTAGAGGTCGATTTAAGCACGAGAAAAAAAGAGTGTATAGAGAAGGGAAGCTTAGATAAGGGTAGAGAAGAGTATAAAAACCTTATGATAGCAAGTCTTAAAGAAATGTATAGGGTGCTAAAATATAATAGGTGGCTTGCCTTTGTCTTTCAGCATCAAGACTTGCAGCTTTGGCAAATTTTAGTCGAAGAGGCACAAAAGCTAGGCTTTGAGTATGTAGGAAGCGTAAGGCAGAGTAACGGCCAAACGAGCTTTAAAAAAAGGCAATATTCTTTTACCGTGTTAAGCGGACAACTTATAATGTATTTTAAAAAGGTAAAAGACCCTAAGCATTTGACTATGGTAGAGCTTGGGGAGGATGTTTTAAATTTAGCCTTAAATCACATTGAGGCCGTGATCGTCAAAAATGACGGGGCGGACTTAGAAACGCTTTATGGGGAGATCAATAAAAACGCTTTAGAGCTTGGGTATTTGCATATCTTGGCAAAAGATTATGTGGATTTAACGCCCTTTATCAATGAAAATTTTGACTATGATAAAGAGAGCAAGAAATACCACATTAAAAAAGGCGCGAAGCTAAAAAGCCACAATATCCCCATAGAAAAAAGGGCGCAGTATTTCATCGTCTCTTATCTTAGGTCTATGCAAAGGCAAAATAAGAGCGTGAGCTTTGATGATGTTTGCCTTGAGTGCATACCGATGATGAAAAATGGCGTAGTGCCTAGCGAGGATTTAATACGCGATGTCTTAGAAAAAGTCGCTATAAAAATAGCGGATAAATGGCGCTTAAAAGAAGCAAATATAGGGCTTTTCGCGCCTGAGGATTTACTATAAAGGAAAAGCATGCAAAAACTCATCATAGCCACACGCAAAAGTCCGCTAGCCTTATGCCAGAGTGAATTTGTGGCAGAAATTTTAAGAAAAACGCACGGGTTAAAAGTGAGCCTTGAGGGCTTTAAAACTAAGGGCGATGCGCTTTTAGATAGCCCTC
This sequence comes from Campylobacter sp., assembly GCF_030528245.1. Classification (GTDB taxonomy): domain Bacteria; phylum Campylobacterota; class Campylobacteria; order Campylobacterales; family Campylobacteraceae; genus Campylobacter_D. The sequence goes on along the minus strand of NZ_JAUMZG010000006.1, from coordinate 5,987 downwards.
TTGCTAAAATCGGCGGTAAGGGACTTTTCACAAAAGAGCTTGAAAACGCGCTTTTGGAGGGCCGCGCGCAGCTAGCCGTGCACAGCCTCAAAGATGTCCCCAGCCTTTTACCTAGCGGCCTCGTTCTCGCCGCTCTTTCAAAAAGAGAGGACGCGCGTGATGCCTTTTTGAGCGAGCGTTATGCAAATTTAGCCGCCCTGCCAAAGGGCGCGAAAGTCGGCACCACAAGCCTGCGGCGCAAAATGCAGCTTTTGGCCCTGCGTCCGGATTTGCAAATCCTCCCCTTGCGTGGCAATGTTAATTCCCGCCTTGAAAGGCTAAAAAGCGTGGAATTTGACGCCATCGTTTTAGCAATGGCAGGGGTGAAAAGGCTGGGGCTTGAGGGGGCGGTAAAATTCATCGCGCCTTTTAGTAAAGATGAGCTAGTCCCCGCCGCGGCGCAGGGGATTTTGGGCATTGAGGCTAGGGACGAGGGCGAAATTCTAGCCCTGCTTGAGTGTCTTAATGATGAAGAAGCTATGATTGAGAGTATGATAGAGCGGGAATTTGTGCGTGTTTTAGAGGGAGGGTGTCAAGCGCCCATCGGCATCAATGCCGAATTTTCAGGAGGGCAAATCACCGTGCGAGCCGTGCTTGGACTGCCCGATGGGAGCGAAATTTTACGCGAGAAAAAAGTGCTATCAAAAAGCGAGGTGGTGGGCTTTGGGGCGAAATTAGCCGATGAATTTTTAGAGCAGGGCGCGCGGGAGCTTTTAAAAAGAGCGGAGGCTATGCTATGAGGCGTTTTGTGGAACTTTTGCGGGAGAATGATTTGCTAAAAATCATCGATGAGCCTGTGGATGTGGAGCTTGAAATGGCGCACATCGCCTACATCGAGGCGAAAAAATTTGAAGCGGGCAGAGCTCTGCTTTTTACCCAGCCTGTGAGGGGGAAAGGGGCTTACGCTTATCCTGTTTTGATGAATACCTTTTGCTCTCAAAAAGCCCTCAATCTAGCCTTTGGGCGTGATTTTGAGGGGGTGGCGGCTGAAATTTCAAGCCTCACTAAGCTTCACATCCCCACGACTTTGAGGGCGAAATTGGACTTTTTCAGCCAAATTTCAAGGCTGCGTTTTGCCCCGCCGCGTCGCCTTGCTAAAACAAAGGCACTTTATGCGCACAAGATTCTCAAAAGCCTCAAGGAACTTCCTATTTTAAAGACTTGGGAGCAGGACGCGGCGCCCTTCATCACGATGGGGCAGGTTTATACGCAAAGCGTGGATGGGACGCAGAATAATCTTGGTATGTATCGTTTGCAGGTGAGCGGGGAAAATGAGCTTTTGATGCACTGGCAAATTCACAAGGACGGGGCGCATTTTTACCACGAGTATAAAAGGGCTGGGCGCTCTAGGATGCCCGTGAGCGTGGCGATAGGCGGCGATCCACTTTACATTTGGTGCGCACAAGCTCCACTTCCTAAGGGCATATTTGAGCTTTTACTTTATGGCTTCATTAAGCGGCAAAACGCGCGGCTCACCCCGTGCGAAAATGGGATTTTCGTCCCCTTTGATAGTGATTTTGTGATTGAGGGCTGGGTGGATTTAGATAATTTTAAGCTTGAGGGCCCCTTTGGGGATCACACGGGCTTTTATACCCCGCCGGAGCTTTTTCCTGTGATGAGGGTGGAGAAAATTTATGCGAAAAAAGACGCCGTGTATCAGGCCACGGTGGTGGGAAAGCCGCCGCTTGAGGATAGGGTGATGGCCTTGGGGACGGAGAGGATATTTTTACCCCTTTTACAAACAACCGTGCCTGATTTGCTTGATTATAAAATGCCAGAAAATGGGGTCTTTCACAATCTCATCCTAGCCAAAATCGACCCCCGCTACCCCGCCCATGCGCAGCAAATCATGCACGCGCTTTGGGGAGCAGGACAGATGAGCTTTGTCAAGCATGCTATTTTTGTGGGCAAGGACGCGCCGCATTTGGAGGACTATGGGGCTATCATTCCTTACATTTTAAACCGCTTTGATGCGGGGAAAATTCTCATCTCTCAGGGCATTTGCGATCAGCTTGATCACGCCTCACCCGATGCTTGCTTTGGGGGAAAGGCGGGGCTTGATGCGACTGAGAATTTTGACGCGGAGGGGCCTGAAATTTTAGAGGATGAAAATTTGAGGGGCTTTTTTGAGCGGGAGCTTGGGGTGGAGCTAAAACTGCGGCAGTTTTACAAAGAAAGCAAAAGCCCCATCGTGTGCATTTTGTGCGAGAAGCGGGAGCAAGTCAAGCAGAGCTTTGAGCGACTTTTGAAATTTAAAAAGCATTTTAGAATTTTGGTGTTTTTGGACCCGCAAAATCGCCTAGAAAATCCCTACATGCTGGTGTGGAGGGTGGCTAACTGCATCGATGCGGCGCGCGATATTTTCATCCAAGAGGGCAGAGTGGGCGTGGATGCTACGGCAAAGGGGGAGCTTGAGGGCTATGAGCGGGAGTGGCCGCAGCAGACCGACTGCACGAAAAGCGTGGTGGATAGCCTCATCTTGCGTAAAATTTTGGAGGATGAGGCGGAAATTTTTAAAAAATTTGAAATTTTTTAAAGCTTTTGCCCTGCGAGGGCGATGCGGGGGAGCAAAACGCGCGGCGTGAAAATTGGCACGAATTTTGCTTTTAAATTGGCTCAAGCGGAGGGGGTTAAGAAAAAATTTTTTTAGCCGATATGAGCGGTACTAAGTTGTTTTTTTGATACTATCAAAAAAAAAAAAAACAAGGATGTAAGATGGATATATCAAAGACAAACGCGCAGGCTGAGGTGGCCTTGCAAAACACACAAAAAGCAAGCGAAACAAAGACGCAGCAGGTGGTGGCGCAGCAAAAAGCGCAGCAAGAGCAAAGGCAAGAAAAGCAGGAGCTTGACGCCCAGCAGCTTGATAGCATCGCCAAAAAGCTCAACGAGCAGATGGAGAGGCTGGGGGCGGACTTGCACTTTGGCTATAACGACAAGATCAATTCCTTGTATCTTAGCGTGACGGAAAAAAGCACGGGCAGGGAGATACGCCGAATCCCAAGCGAGGAGGCGATGCGCTTGACTGAGCATTTTAGGGATGTGATAGGGTTGATTTTCGACAAGAAAAGCTAAAGGAGGGCGAGATGGCACAAGGGACACTTTCAAATTTGGGCTTTGGCTCGGGACTTTTGACGCAAGATAAGATCGATCAGCTCAAAAAGCACGAAGAGACGCATCGACTCAGCCTGTATAAAAAGGGCATTGAAAAAAATACCGCGATACAAAAGGACCTCACGGAGATAAAAACCAAGCTTTTAGCCTTTCAAACTGCCGTTTCTTCACTAGGCGATGCGACTGCTTTTGCAGCGAGAAAAGTGATAGCAAGCATCACAGAAAACCCACCCGCTAGTCTTAAGGCAGACTCTGGTGTGGCAGTGCAAAATATGCACATCGATGTGAAAAAACTTGCCGAAAAAGATGTGTATCAAAGTAAGGCTTTAAATAACGACACAGGCTTTATCAATACAAGCTTAACAAAAGAAACAAAAATCACCTTTTTCCAAAATGAAAAAGCCTACACAGTAACCATTGATAAAAACACGACTTATAAAGACCTAGCGGAGAAGATTAACACCGCAAGTGGAGGCAACATCATCGCTAAGGTCATCAACACAGGCGAAAAGCCTGATGGCTACCGCCTTACCATCACAAGTAAAGAAACAGGCGAGGATAATGCCATAAGCTTTTATCCGGGTTCTAAGGTGGAGGTAACTAACCAACAAACAGGAAAAAAAGAATGGAAATATCAAGAAAGCAATGAAGCTTCAAATATCTTTAAAAATTTAGGCTGGGAGCTTAATACTAGCACTTCTTTAAAACCTGAAGATGTGGAGAAAAATAAAAAGGGCTATGGACTAAAAGACCAAACTAATCACCTTAAAACCGCCGGCGATGCGGAATTCACCCTTGATGGGGTGAAGATGATACGCCCTAGCAATACCGTAACCGACCTAGGCGTAGGGCTTACGCTCACGCTGAATAAAGTAGGCGAGGTAAATTTTGAAGTGCAGCAAGATACCGAAGCAGTAAGTAAGGCTATGGAGGACTTAGTCAATGCCTACAACGACCTCATAACCAACCTCAATGTCGCGACCGACTACAACACAGACACGAAAACCGCAGGAGTGCTAAACGGCATCACTGAGGTAACAAGCATCCGCTCCAACATCACCTCAGTCCTCTTTGACTCCCAGCCTGTGGTGGGTAAGGTCAAGGACAAAAATGGCAACGATGTCAATGCGACCGTGATGCTGTCGATGCAGGACTTTGGCATCACGATGACGAAGGAGGGGACGCTGAATTTCTCAAAAAGCACCTTCGATAAAAAGATGAAGGAAAATCCAGATCTTGCGGAAAGCTTTTTCTCTGGCACGACCAAATATAAAGATATCGATCATAAGAGTGAATTTATTGATGCGCAGCAGGCTTTAAACCAAGATATTGACTTCAAGCCGGGTGATTTTAAAATCGTCTTTAACGGCGAAGTGCATGACTTAGGTAAAAATAAGGACGGCACAAATTTCAAACTCGCTGGAAAAGATGAAGCAGAGAGGATGAATAACCTTGTCGCTCATATCAACAGCCTTGGTATAGAGGGCTTGACCGTGAGAATGGAAGAAGCGAGAGATGGGACTAAAAACGGCTTTAAGCTTAGATTCCACAGCGAAAATGGCTCGGACTTTGGCATAGAGGGGAAAGAAGAAGTGCTTAAGAAATTTGGCCTTTCTAGGACGAATATCGCTGCTCAGCCTATCGAGGGGAAAGGAATTTTTGCTAAGCTTAAAAATACGCTTAAAAATATGACGGGCAAAAAAGGCTCACTGACCAAATACGATGAGGGACTGACGAACGACACCAAAAAGCTCAAGAAGAGCCAAGAGGCCACGCAGAAATTCATCGACGCACGATACGACACTATGGTGGAGCAGTTTAAAAAATACGAGAGCATTTTGACCAAGCTTGATCTGCAAGCAAAAAATGTCAACGCCATGATAGCCGCGATGAACAACTCCAAATGATCAAGGATGAAGGATGCAAAATAATCTCGCTTTCAACGCCTACTCGGAAAATCAAGTCGGGATGGAGTCCCCGCAGAGGCTTGTTGAGATGCTTTATGAGGGGATCTTGCGCTTTTGTTCAAGGGCAAAGCACGCGATAAGAAACGAGGACATAGAGCAGAGGGTGTATTTCATCAAGAGGATCACGGCCATCTTCATCGAGCTCATCAACAATCTCGACTACAAAAGGGGCGGGGAGGTCGCGCACTATCTGAGCGGACTTTACACGCGTGAGCTTCAGCTCTTATCCTTGGCGAATTTAGAAAATAATGAGGAGAGGATCGATGAGGTCATCAAGGTAACCAAGGCCCTGCTTGAGGCTTGGAGAGAAGTGCATGAAAATCCACAGGTGGCTAGATGAGTTCAAGCTCGCGCTCATCGATGAGGATAGCGCGAGGCTTGAGGGGCTTTTGGATGAGCTTGATCTCAAAGAATTCCTAAAAAACCAATCCGAAGAGGGAAATTTAAAAGAGGGCTTGAGTGAAATTTTACCCCAGATCGAAGCCTTCCTCAAAGAAGCCTCCACGCTCTTAAGCGCCAAAAAAGAGTCTCAGGCCCTAGAAATTCAAAAAATCCAAAAGGCTCTCAACTACATCAAAGCATAGCGATAAGCCGAGTTCTGTCGTGAATGCTCATTTGTCTGGTTTTGTTTTCGCAAACAAAATCAAGCGAAGGGTTAAAAATAAAGACGATAACCACCCCTTCTTGCTGCGCATTGGGTTTACATAGCCGACTTTGTTGCCAAAATCGCTGGTGGGCTCTTACCCCGCCGTTTCACCTTTCCCGCTTTCGCGGTAGTTTGCTTTCTGTTGCACTTTCCCTTAGGTCGCCCTAGCCATCGGTTAGATGGAATGCTTGTCTTTTGCAGCTCGGACTTTCCTCTTCTTA
>NZ_JAUMZG010000046.1:4471-8146 GCF_030528245.1 Campylobacter sp. | reverse complement strand
GCTTTTTGGGCTCGCATCCAAGCCATCCACGCGCACGGTTCTGGCAAAAAACACCGCCCTGAGCGCCTCGCCCTCAAAGACGCCTAGGGCTTCGTAGCGGTAAAAGGGGTGCTTGAGGTAGCGTGCGATGAAGTAGGCCTTGGTTTTGCGGGGGGGAAAGTGGCTTTCAAGCGCGGCGTTTTCGAGGGCTCTGAGGCTCAGTTTTTTGAGATGGAGGGGGGGTGAGATTTGGCTGGACTGGAATTTCTGGTGGGGGGTGGGAATTTTTGGGGATCTGAGGCGGGGCGAGGAATTTTCTGCGCGAGGGGGGAATTGTGGCTGGGCGGGGGGGGGGAATTCTAAAAATAAAGTAGCAACCAAAATGGGCTAGAATGGGGGGAAAATTTGAGGGGCGAGGGATGAAACAAAAATGCGTTTTGATCATCACGGATGGGGTGGGGTGCAATCCTAGCCGTGAATTTAATGCCTTTGCGGCGGCGAGGAAGCCGACTTATGAGGAGCTTTTTGAAAGTGTGCCCAATGCCCTACTGCGAACAAGCGGGGAGGCGGTGGGGCTGCCGAGCGGACAGATGGGAAATAGTGAGGTCGGGCACATGTGCATAGGTAGCGGGCGGGTGATTTACCAAAATCTCGTGCGTATCAACAGGGCGCTGGAGGATGGCTCGCTGCGGGATAATGCGCGGCTAAGAGGCCTTTTGAAGCGCTGCAAAAAAGTCCATGTCATCGGGCTTTATAGCGATGGGGGGGTGCATTCGCATCTGCGGCATTTTAGGGCCATGCTCGAGCTTTGCAAGGAGGCTGGGTCGGAGGTTTTTGCTCATGCCATCAGCGATGGGCGGGACGTTCCGCCCAAGACTGGGGCAGAATTTGTGCGGGAGCTGGAGGATTTTTGCGGCCAAAAGGGGGTGCGTTTTGCGAGTCTTTGTGGTCGTTTTTATGCGATGGATAGGGACAGGCGCTGGGAGAGGGTGCGGGCCTATTATGAGTGCCTGCGGGGGAGGGCTAGTCGGGTGCAAAGCCTTAGCGCGGCGGTGCGCTCAAGCTATGAGGCGGGGGTGTATGATGAATTTATCGAGCCTGTGATAGCTGAGGGCTTTGAGGGCGTGGCGGCGGAGGATGGGCTGATCTTTGTCAATTTTCGCAACGACAGGATGAAGGAGCTGGTGGAGGCCCTGCATGGTGAGGATTTTGGGGAGTTTGAGCGGGATGAGATCTTTAAAAATTGCCTCACGATGACCGTGTATGATGATAAATTTCAAATTCCTGCGCTTTTTGAGAAAGAAAGGCTGCCAAACACTTTGGCCGAGGTGATTTCTCGTGCGGGGCTTTCTCAGCTGCACACAGCAGAGACTGAAAAATACGCTCATGTAACCTTCTTTTTCAACGGCGGGAGGGAGGAGCTGCTAGAAAATGAGACCCGAGTCCTCATCCCAAGCCCCAAGGTCAAAACCTACAACGAAGCGCCCGCCATGAGTGCCTTTGAGGTCTGCGAGGCGGTCAAAAGCGGCATCGAGCGGGGGGAGGACTTCATCGTGGTGAATTTTGCCAACGGCGATATGGTCGGGCATACGGGGGATTTTGCGGCAAGTGTGGAGGCTGTGGAGGCTGTGGATGCGTGCTTGGGGGAGATTGTGAGGGTGGCGCGGCGGGAGGATTATGCCTTCATCATCACAAGCGATCACGGAAACTGTGAGGCTATGGAGGATGCGGCGGGGAATGTGCTGACCAATCATACGACCTTTGATGTTTTTGTTTTTGTGGAAGCGAAAATTTGCAAAAAGCTGAGGCGGGATGGGGGGCTGAGTAATGTCGCAGCGAGCGTTTTGAAGATACTCGGGCTTGAAATCCCGTCGGAAATGGATCCCGCTTTGTTTTAATCAAGCTGTGTTAAGATGAGGCTTTAAATTTATGAAGGAGAGAGGATGCGATTTAGCGGAAGAAATGTTTTGATCACGGGTGCTAGCAAGGGCATAGGCGCGGCGATTGCTAGGAATTTGGCAGGCTTTGGGCTCAAGGTGTGGATAAACTACCGCTCCAAGCCCGAGCTCGCCGATGCTCTGCAGGCTGAGATCAAGGCCGATGGCGGCACGGCGGCGCTGCTGAAATTTGACGCGAGTAGGGAGGAGGAATTTGTCTCGGGGGTGAGGGCCATTTTGGATAGCGATGGGGAGCTTTCGTATCTGGTGAATAATGCGGGCATCACGCGCGATAAACTTGCGCTTAGGATGGGCGTGGAGGACTTTTCTGGCGTGGTGGATGCGAATTTGACCTCGGCCTTTTTGGGGTGTCGTGAGGCCTTGAAGGCGATGAGTAAAAAGCGCTTCGGTGCGGTGGTGAATGTCGCCTCCATCGTTGGAGAAATGGGAAATTTAGGACAGGTCAACTACGCGGCTAGCAAGGGCGGCATGATAGCGATGACGAAGAGCTTTGCGAAAGAAGCCGCCGCGCGCAATGTGCGCTTTAACTGCGTGGCGCCTGGCTTCATCAAAAGCGATATGACTGAAATTTTGAGCGAGGAGGTGAAAAAAAGCTACGAGGAGGCCATCCCGCTAAAGCGGCTTGCCGAGCCCGGTGAGGTGGCTTCCTGCGTGGCTTTTTTGCTAAGCGATCATGCCTCTTATGTGACGGGAGAAGTGCTAAAGATCAACGGCGGACTTTATATGTGAATTTTTTGGGTGGGAAAAATAATGTGGCAAAGATCTTTGCCGTTGGAATACGATCGTTTAGAATGAGTGCTTGATGTGAAGTCATCGCACTTAAAATATGCTAAATTTACGTTTTATTTTTTATGCGAGAAAAGGATATTTTATGAAACAAGGCGATTTTACCGAAGTTGCGAAGCATTATATTAACAGACCTGCTTATAGTGCATTTTTGCTTGAAAAATTGATTAAGTGTATTAATGATACTAATAAGCCTTTAGAGGATTTAAATGTCGTAGAAGTGGGTGCTGGCACGGGTAAGCTCACTAAAATGTTAGCCGAAATTTTTAAGCTTAACATTACCGCTGTGGAGCCAAATGATAATATGCGCGAAGAGGGCATTAAATTCACGCAAAATTGTTCTAATATCTCTTGGAAAAAGGGTAGTGGCGAAGAAACAGGCGTAGAAAGTGGTGTGGCTGATTGGGTGATTATGGCAAGTTCTTTTCACTGGACTGACCCTAAGAAATCTTTACCTGAATTTGCGCGTGTTTTACACGGGGGGGGGGGGGGGTGGCCCCGGCGCAGGTTATTTTACCGCCATTTGGAATCCCCGCCACATTGTAGAGGGTTCAATTTTTGATGAGATTGAAAAAGAAATTAAGAATTTGGTTCCAGAGCTTACTCGTGTGAGTAGCGGGACTCAAAATGTGAAAAAATGGGAAGAAATCCTCGTTTCAACAGGGGATTTTAAGGACTGCTTTTTTATGGAGTGCGACTATACGGAAACTTGGAGCAAAGAACGCTACCTTGGTGCGTGGCACTCTGTAAATGATATACAAGCCCAAGCGGGTGCTTCCAGATGGCAAGAAATTTTAGAGATGATAAGTCATAAAATTTCAAAGCTTGAAAGCATAGAGATACCTTATAAAATAAGAGCTTGGACTGCTAAAAAAGTTTAAGATTAGAGGAGAAAATTATGGAAAAATTAGTTGAGCAAGTGTGGGATTATACAAAACACGCGAAGTTTTAT
>NZ_JAUMZG010000046.1:0-4461 GCF_030528245.1 Campylobacter sp. | reverse complement strand
CCGTCCCGCCCCCCCCCCCGGGGGGGGGGGCCCCGTGTCCCCGGCAACTCTAGCTTAAAGGTCGCTGATATCGGTGCTGGGACAGGAAATTTAAGCATAATGTTACTTGAAAGAGGGTGCGAGGTTGTCTCAGTCGAGCCAAACGATGCGATGAGAGAGATAGGTATAGAACGCACTAAGGGACAAAAGATAGAGTGGGTGCGCGCCACAGGCATAGACTCCACGCTTCAAGCTGGGGAATTTGACTGGGTAACCTTTGGCTCAAGCTTTAATGTTATGGATAGAAATGAGGCTTTAGAAGAGGCACATCGTTTGCTTAAAAAGGGCGGTTATTTTTCTTGTATGTGGAATCATAGGGATTTAAACGATCCTATGCAAAAGATCGCTGAAGACACCATAATGGAATTTGTGCCAAATTATACAAGAGGCACGAGAAGAGAGGACCAACGCCCTATCATTGAGAGTCGTAAGGATTTGTTTGATAATATCATTTATTTGGAAGAGGATTTTTATTTCCACCAAAGTATAGAAAATTATATCAATGCGTGGAAAAGTGTGAAAAATCCTTACTGGGATTTAGAACAAGCCGAAGGTGTAGAGCTTTTTGAAAAAATTGCTTCTAAAATTCGTGAGCGTTTGCCTAAGGAATTTGACATTAAATACACCACTCGTTGCTGGAGTGCTAAGAAAATTTAAGGGATAAAAATGGCTTTGAAATTTCAAACTAAGGCTAGAAATTTAGCTTCTTTGGAGGGGAGATTAAAATCTGCTAAAATTTTACCTATGGTGCTAACGACTTTGGAAGATTTAGAAAAGGATACGCCAAAAATCCTTCAAGCAATAAGAAATTTAAAAGCCACCAAACTCATCATCCGCTCTTCTTCTAAGGCGGAGGATAGCACGAAAAATTCAAATGCTGGGGCTTTTTTAAGCCTCGCAAATATCCACGCGCATAATGAAAAAGAGCTTTTAAACGCTCTTTTTAATGTCGGCTCTTCAATGCCCTCTAAAAAAGATGAAATTCTTATCCAACCCTGCCTTGAAAAAATAGAGCTTTGTGGGGTTGGTTTTAGCGTAGATAAAGATAATTTTTCGCCTTATTTTTGCTTACAATATGACAAAAGTGGCTCAAACTCCTCTATAACAGACGGCAGCGCACAAAATGCCTTGACTTATTTTCACTACCGAGAATCTTTGAAATTTAAAGATGAGGATACTAAGAAAATCATTTCTTTGATTAAGGAACTTGAAGCACTTTTTGAGTGTAATTTTTTAGATGTCGAATTTGCTTTTGCGACTTTCAAGGGCAAAAGGGAGCTTTTTTGTTTGCAGGTGAGACCTTTAGTGATGGAGGGGAAAATCAACCTTTTTCATTCTTTACCAAAAGAAGCCTTAGATAGATTTTACAAACGCTTTATTTCTTTACAAGAGCCGCGCCCCCGCGTTTTGGGAGAAAAGGCTATTTTTGGCGTGATGCCTGATTGGAATCCTGCTGAAATCATAGGACTGCGTCCAAAACGCCTAGCTTTTAGCCTTTATAAATATATCATCACGGATAATATTTGGGCGTATCAAAGGGATAATTACGGCTATAAAGACTTGCGCTCTCACCCGCTTATCCACTCGTTTTTAGGAATTCCTTATGTGGATGTGAGACTTTCTTTTAATTCTTTTGTGCCAAAAAGTTTGGACGATAAAATCGCCCAAAAGCTTGTCAATCACTATCTTAATGAGCTTGATTTAAATCACGATTTACACGATAAGATAGAATTTAATATCGTTTTTTCTTGTTATGATTTTAACACCCCACATAAGCTTAAAAAGCTCTTAAAACACGGATTTAATGAAAATGAGCTTAAACGCCTTGAATTTAGCCTTTTAGAGCTTACAAATCATATCATCAATCCAAAAGGACTTTATTTAAAAGACATACAAAAAGCTAAAAAACTTAATGATATTTATGCAAAACTTACAAGCTCGAAGCTTTCTTTACTTGATAAAATTTACTGGCTTTTAGAAGAATGTAAGCGTTATGGCACTTTGCCTTTTGCAGGGGTGGCTAGGGCTGGATTTGTCGCGATGCAAATGCTTAATTCTTTAGTAGAGATAGGCTTTTTTACACAGAAGGAAAGGGCGGATTTTCTTAATTCTCTTCAAACTATAAGCAAAACCTTAAGCTTAGAAAGTGAGAGTTTAAATTCTAAAACAAAACCAGCATTTTTAAAGAAATTTGGGCATTTAAGGGCTGGAACTTACAATATACTCTCGCCTCGTTATGATGAGAATTTTAACGCTTATTTTGAACTGAAACAAAACGAAAATAAAACGAAAACAAAAGAGAAAAAATTTAGCCTAAGTGAGGCTAAAAAAGCCAAATTTCAAAGCCTTTTAGACGAGCACGGGCTTAGCGTGGGGGCGGATGAGTTTTTTAGCTTTTTAAAAGAGGCGATTGAGGGGCGTGAAATGGTGAAATTTGATTTTACCAAGCTTCTTTCGCAAGCCATTGTTTTTATAGGGGAGCTTGGGGAGTATTATGATATTAGCAAAGAAGATATGGCGCACCTTGATATTAATGCGGTATTAAATCTTTACTCAAGCCTTTATTCTCAAAGTCCAAAAGAACAGTTTTTAAGAGAAATTAAGCATTATAAAAAAGAATACGAGCTAACCAAAAGCATTAAGCTTCCGTCTCTTTTAAGCGATGCGGAGCAAATTTTTTCTTTCTTTAGTGCTAAACTCTGTCCAAATTTCATCACGCAAAAAAGCATAGTGGCAAATACGGCACGGGAAAATGAGGAAAACTTAGAGGGGAAAATTGTGTTAATTTACGCAGCTGACCCGGGGTATGATTATTTATTTACTAAAAAAATCGCTGGTTTTATTACCTGCTATGGCGGAGCAAATTCACATATGGCAATAAGGGCTTCCGAGCTAGGACTCCCTGCGGTTATCGGCGTGGGTGAGCTTGACTTTCAAAGATATTTAAAAGCAAGTCGCCTTAAGATAGAGTGCGAAAGTGAGCAAATCTTTTGTTTATAGGAATTTCACAACGCTTACTTTCAAACGAGAGCTATTACGAGCTAAGAGAAGCCCTAGCGCTTGATTGGGGAGAATTTTTTAGAGAAAATTTAAAATCTTTTCTACCTCTGCCGCTTTCTTATGAGATAAATTTTAAGACTTATGCCCCGCATTTAAAAGGCGTGATTTTAAGCGGGGGTAACGACCTCGCCACCCTCAACCCCAGCCCTCTATCCCTCAAACGAGACGCGTATGAGGCGCAGATTCTCACCCACTGCCTTGAGGAAAATTTACCCCTGCTTGGCATCTGCAGGGGGGCACAATTCATCGCGCACTTTTTTGGCTCCACCCTCAGCCCCTGCGAAAATCACACCCAGGAGCATGCCATCCGCCTCACAAACGACACGCAAACGACAATCAACTCCTTTCACAACTACGCCATCGCGACACTCGGGCAGGCTTTAGAGCCCCTAGCCTTCGCAGAGGATGGCACTGTGGAGGCTTTTAGGCACAGGGGCGCGAAAATTTGGGCGCTGATGTGGCACATTGAAAGAGCGAACGGACTGAACGAGCGAAGCATTTTTCGGGAGTGGCTTGAAAATTTAAGGGAGAAAAGATGAAAGCGGTGATCTTAGCGGCTGGCTTTGGCTCAAGGCTCATGCCCCTCACGCAAAGCGTGCCAAAGACTATGGTTGAGTATCAGGGCAGGAGCTTGATCGATTATGAAATTTCAGCCCTCAAAGCGGCAGGAGTGCGTGAAATCGCCGTGGTAGGCGGCTATAAATTTGAAGTTTTGCGGGAATTTTTGAAAAAAAAATTCCAAGTCGATCGCCTTTTTGAAAACAAAAATTACGACAAAACCAACATGCTCGCCACGCTTTTTTGCGCGCGCAAATTCCTGCAAGAGTGCGTTGATGAGGGGCGCGATTTGATCGTATCCTATGCGGACATCGTGTATTTTGAGGACACGGCGCGCAGGCTTTTGGAGGCTAAGGGTGAGCTTTGCATCGTGGTGGATAGGGCTTGGCGTGAGCTTTGGGAGAAGCGTTTTGAAAATCCGCTCGAAGACGCTGAGAGCTTGAAATTTAAAGAGGGCAAAATCATAGAGCTTGGCAAAAAGCCCTCAAGCTACGCCGACATAGAGGCGCAATACATCGGGCTTTTTAAATTTTCTCACGCCTTTTTGCCTGAGGTTTTGGCCTTTTATGATGGGCTAGATAGAAGCGCACTCTATGATGGCAAGGACTTTGAAAACATGTATATGACGAGCTTTTTGCAGGGCATGATCGATAAATTTGGCGGCGCACAGGCCGTGGTGATCGAGGGCAACTGGCGCGAAATAGACTTCAAAAAAGACCTCACAATCTAACCCCCGCACAGAATCCCACCCCAGCCGCGCTCTTGCTCGTGGATTTTTGGGGGCACGCAGCGGGCGATGTGAGC
>NZ_JAUMZG010000045.1 GCF_030528245.1 Campylobacter sp. | reverse complement strand
GGCGGCTCTTGCGTGGGAGCTGAATTTGCCACTGCCGAGGCGGTATGAGTTTGTGTTTTGTGCTTCACACGGGACAGGAACGAGTGCTTTGTTCGCGTTTTTAAAACGCTGTGAGGTGACTTGGCTTGAGTATCATTCTTGGGAGGATTTGAGTGCCTTTAGGGTCTATGTCTATTTTTTTGCTCACTTACTTGCTATCCCTGGATATAAAATATTGGTTTTTAAATATCTGCCGTGTGGTTATAAAAAACTTTTCGCCCTTATGGATAAAAAGGTCGATGCTTTATTTTTGCTTCGTGATCCTTTTGAAAACTGGGCTTCCTATTGTAATTTTAGTGGCAGAAGGGATAATTTTTGCGAAAGCATTTCTTGGAGGGAGGATGTAAGGACTGCTATGGATGTGTTTTGCTTTTTAAATTTTCCCACAAGCGCACCTAAAATGGATGAGAATTTGCTCTGTGCTTGGGAGAGGCTTGATGGGCAAAATAAAGAAAACTGCGGCCATCTTTTTGAAAGCCATGTGATAAAATGGACTAAAAATCTGCAAAATCTGCACTTCATACAAACTAAAGATTTGCATAAAATGACAGCCTTTGAAACGATGAAAAGGCTTAGCAAAATTTTTTCTTTTGAGCTTTTAGGGGATGCGCGTTTATTTGAAGAGCAAAAAGTGAGCAATCTAAATATCCTCTTTCCTAGAACCATAGTCTTTGAGCACGGTTGCACTATAAAGATCCAAACGATTTATGCGGGTTGGGATGAGGGAGAATTTGTCGATCTTAAGGATAGGCTTTATCCGCGAGGTGGGGTCTTTTTTGATGAAATTGTTCTCTTAGTTGAAAGGGAAAAATTAGCCCTCATCGATGAAAAATCCCTTGTGGAGTATTTTAAAAAATTCCAACTCGCCATTAAAGAAAGGCTGGATTTACAAGCAACATACAAACTAAGCCCTGAGCACATTCTTTCACTCTTTAAAAAGCCAAGCGAAACGAGAAAGAAGCTTAAAAAGCTCTTTGATGAAAATTTTCATCCCTTTAAAAAATATTGTCCCGAAATCATCGCTTCGTGGAAGTATTATCAAGAATTTGAAAGATTATGCGCTAAGGATGCCCTTAAAGATTAATCAAAAAGGACTATAATTTCCCCTTTAAATCATTTCAAGGTAGGTTTTCTTGTATTATCTCTCCCAGCTAAGTTCTTACGCGTTTTTTAGTTATATCAGTGTGCGGGCGGGTTTTGCCTTTTTCATCGCTTTGATTTTGAGCCTTTATTTGATGCCAAAATTCATCGCTTGGGCAAAAAACAAAAATGCCAACCAGCCCATTTACGAATATGCCCCGCAAAATCATCAAGGCAAGGTCAAAACGCCCACTATGGGAGGCGTAGTTTTTATCTTTTGTGCTGTGGCGGCCAGTCTGCTTTGCGTGCAGCTAAATAACCTCCTAGCCCTTATGGCTCTTGCTACCCTTGTGCTGTTTTGCCTCATAGGGCTAGTTGATGATGTGGGCAAGATTCTCAAAAAGGACAATCACTCAGGCCTTAGCCCAAAAGCCAAGCTCCTCGCCCAAGTAATCTGCAGTTTGCTCGTCCTTGCCCCGCTTTATTTTACGCAAAGCTTAAATTCCCAGCTCTTCATCCCCTTTTACAAGCACCCGCTTTTTGATATGCAGCTTTTTGCCCTAGCCTTTTGGACCTTGGTTATCATTTCAAGCTCTAATGCCGTGAATTTAACGGACGGCTTGGACGGCCTCGCCACTGTGCCTAGCATTTTTTCCCTTGCGACCTTGGGCATTTTTGTCTATCTCATCGGTAATGCGACCTATAGCGACTACCTACTTTTGCCTAAGGTAAGCACTCTGGGCGAGGTTAGCATCATATGCGCGGCTCTCATAGGCGCACTGATGGGCTTTTTGTGGTATAACTGCTATCCTGCCCAAGTTTTCATGGGAGATAGCGGCAGTCTCGCACTTGGAGGCTTTATAGGCTTTTTGGCTGTGGTGAGTAAAAATGAAATTTTACTCTTGCTCATAGGCTTTGTTTTTGTTTTGGAAACGCTTTCTGTGATTTTACAGGTGGGGAGCTTTAAAATTTGGGGAAAGAGGGTTTTTAAAATGGCGCCCATTCATCATCATTTTGAAAAAAAGGGCTGGGTGGAAAATAAAATCATCGTTCGCTTTTGGATGATAGCCTTCTTAAGCAATCTCATCGCCCTAGCCTCACTCAAACTAAGATGAAAAAATCGCTCTTTGGATATGCGAAAACGACCAGAGCCCTAGCTGAAAGTTATGGGGCTAAAATGGGGGGCTTTGACATCTATGATGATGGCTTTAAAGAGCCCCAAAAAGATGGCCTTGGCAATGCCCTGCTGCCTGTGAGTGCCTTTGATCCTGATGCGAGTGGGCTAGAGATTCCAAGTCCGGGCTTTCCGCCGCAGCATAGCTTGATTTTAAAGGCGAAAAATTTGCAAAGTGAGTATGATTTTTTCTACGATGCTATGCCCCGCAGTGTTTGGATTAGCGGGACGAATGGCAAAACGACTACCACACAAATGAGTGGGCATTTGCTTGAAAAAATTGGTGCGCAAATCGGGGGTAATGTCGGCATACCCCTAGCCGCTCTTGATGCGAATGCTAGACTTTGGATCTTAGAAACCTCCTCCTTTACCCTGCACTATACCCGTGTTGCCAAGCCTGAAATTTACGCACTTTTACCCATAACGCCCGATCATCTTTCTTGGCACGGGTCCTTTGAAAAATACGAAGAGGCAAAGCTGAGTGTGCTGCAAAGAATGGACGCAAATGCCCTCGCTCTTGTGCCGCAAAAATACGCCTCCTATCCTAGCAAGGCGAAGCTCATTGCGTATGAAAGCGAAAGTGACCTGGCGCAAAAAATGGGATTTACGCTTTCAAAAATAGCCCTCAAGCCGCCCTTTCTCCTCGATGCGCTCATGGCTTTAAGTGTGGAGAAGATTGTGCTAGGAAGTGCTAGTTATGAACTTTTAAATGATTTTGTTATGGAGGAAAACAAGCTAGAAGAATTTCTTGACTCCATGGGTAGGCTCTGGGTCAATGATACCAAGGCTACCAACGAGGCCGCAGTCCTTGAAGCCCTCAAACGCTACGCAGACAAAAAAATACATCTCATCATAGGTGGCGATGATAAGGGGGTCGATTTAAGCGGCTTGTTTGCCTTTATGCAAAAACTTGACATAAAAATTTATGCCATAGGGCTGGGCAGTGAAAAGATGATGGCTTATGCGGCAAAATTTGGCATAGAGGCGCAAAAATGCGAATTTTTAAGCAGGGCTGTAGAAAGCATAGCCGCCATTTTAAAAAGGGATGAAGTCGCCCTTTTAAGCCCTGCTTGTGCGAGCTTGGACCAGTTTTTATCCTATGCTGAGCGTGGCAGGGTATTTAAAGAAGAGGTTTTCAATCAAACCAAGTAGGTTTTGGATTGCTTTTCGTAATTTTTAATTTTATCCTGATGTTTTAGCGTCAGGGCTATCCCATCCAAACCCTCTAAAAGACAATGTCTGTAAAAGCTATCTATGTGAAAATCAAATACTCTTTCAAAGGCTAAAATTTTATTTTCCACTAAAGAAATTTTGATGCCTTTATCGTCGCTGGTCTTTAAGGATGATGTAAGAAAGGCGATTTCTTCTTTTTCTAAGGTCAAAACAAGCAGGCCATTACCCAAGGCATTGTTTTTAAAAATATCCGCAAAAGAAGGTGCGATAATGACCCTAATGCCGTAATCTAGCAGGGCCCAAGGCGCATGCTCCCTAGAAGATCCGCTACCAAAATTTTCTCCAGTGATTAAAATGGAAGCATTGCGATAGCTGGGATGATTGAGGATGAAATCTTTATTTAAAATGCTTTCTTCATCATCCACATAACGCCAATCGTGAAAAAGATGCTTTCCAAAGCCTATCTTGCTCACAGAAAGTAAAAATTGCTTCGGGATGATTTGATCGGTGTCGATATTATCGTATTCCAAGGGGCAGGCTATGCCCGTGTGCTCTGTAAATTTTTGCATCTATGCTCCTAAATATTTTCTCACATCACAAATTTGCCCCTCCAAGGCCGCAGCTGCAGCGCTTGCGGGGCTCATTAGATGGGTGATGGCACCCCTGCCCTGTCTTCCGACAAAATTGCGGTTTGAGGTTGAGGCTACCCTTTGTCCACTCTGAGCCTTATCATCATTCATTCCAAGGCACATAGAGCAGCCCGGCAATCGCCACTCGCACCCCGCATCCATAAAAATTTTATCCAGTCCCAACTCGCACGCCTCTTGCCTCACCTTCATCGATCCTGGGACGATGAGGGTTTTGGTATGAGAGCATACTTTTCGACCCTTGAGTATGGAAGCGGCAATTTTTAGATCTTCAAGTCGTCCATTCGTGCAAGAGCCGATAAAAACGACATCGATCTTCACTCCCTCCATACTCTGCCCCTCCTTAAGCTTGGTGTAAGATAAAGCCTCCTCAAAACCCTTTCTATCTGCCTCGTTTAGGCTTTTACGCCAAGGCACATTTTCATCGATGGCTATGGTTTGAGAAGGGTTTGTGCCGTAAGAAATTTGCGGTTTAATCTGACTGGCATCGATGTAAATTTCCTTATTAAAATGAGCCTTCGCATCGCTTTTTAAATCTTTCCACAATGCCACACTCTCCTCCCAAAGTTCAGGCGCATAGTCCCTGCCTTTCAGATAGGCAAAGGTCTTTTCATCAGGCGCTATAAGCCCCACCTTCGCTCCAAGCTCTATGGACATATTAGAAAGACTCATTCTAGCCTCCATACTCAGATTTTCAATCGTCTCGCCACAAAATTCCACCGCATAGCCCGTGCCAGCTGCCGTGCCGAATTTAGCGATGATGTATAAGATCAAATCCTTAGCATAAACCCCCTTTCCCAATGCACCCTCGCAGAGGATTTTCATCGTTTTCAATCGCGCTTGTTTGAGGGTTTGCGTCGCTAAAACATGCTCCACCTCACTGGTTCCAATGCCAAAGGCCAAGGCCCCAAAGGCGCCGTGAGTCGCCGTATGTGAGTCTCCGCACACAAGGGTCGTGCCGGGCAGGGTAAAGCCTAGCTCGGGTCCTATGATATGCACTATGCCCTGATTTTCATCGCCTAGACCAAAAAGCCGCACGCCGTGTTCTTTGGTATTGGCGATGAGGGTTTGAATTTGCTCTTGAGCTAGAGGTAGGCAATCTTTTATATCGCTGCTCTTGGTAGAAACATCGTGATCTATGGTGGCTAAAGTCAAATCAGGACGCGCCACAGGGCGTTTTGCTAGCCTAAGCCCTGAAAAGGCCTGGGGGCTTGTTACCTCGTGGATTAAATGCCTGTCGATGTAAAGCGTAGGCAATTCGCCCTCTGCTTCAAAAACTATGTGAGAATCATAAATTTTTTCATAAAGTGTCTTCGCCATTTTCACTCCAAATTTTCACAAATTGCAGCACCCATTTCATCAGTGCTTAGATAATTTTGAGGATGTAAATCCCTGCTAAATTTACCCTGCCTGAGGCTTTTTTCCACCGCTTTTTCTATGCTCAAGGCGGCAAGTTCCTCCCCGAAAGAGTGGCGTAATAATAGGGCTAAGCTTAAAATTTGCGCTATGGGATTAGCGACATTTAAATGGGCAATATCCGGAGCACTCCCCCCCGCTGGCTCGTAAAGTCCATAGCCTCTTTCATTCAAACTTGCCGAAGCCAACATACCCAAAGACCCGCTAATCATCGCCAACTCATCGCTTAAAATATCGCCAAAAAGATTATTGCACAGCAAAACATCAAAACGAGCCGGATTTTTAAGCACTTGCATCGCGGCATTATCCACATAAAGATGCTCAAGGCTCACATCGGCAAATTCTCGCGCCACTTCATCCACCACACTACGCCACAAAATAGAGCTTGAAAGCACATTGGCCTTATCCACAGAGCAGAGTTTTTTACGCCTTTTTCGCGCATTTTCAAAGGCCAGGCGCGCGATACGCTCGATCTCATATTTGTGATAAATTTCGGTATCAAAAGCCATATCCTCGCCCATACCCTGCTTTCCAAAATAAATGCCACCCGTAAGTTCTCGCACACACAAAATATCAAAGCCCTCTTTTATAATTTCCGCTTTTAGAGGCGACAAATGCTCCAGTTCTTGATAGATCTTCGCAGGACGCAAGTTGGCAAAAAGATTAAAATGCTTTCTTAGCGGCAGAAGTGCCGCCCTCTCTGGGCGTTCATTGGGGGGTAGATGATCCCATTTTGTTCCGCCCACAGAACCAAAAAGTATGGCATCGCTATCCTCGCAAATTCTAAGCGTTTCATCACTTAGGGCTACGCCATAAGCATCGATGCTCTCTCCGCCAATTTTCGCCCTTTTAAGCTCCACAGAAAAGGAATATTTTTGCTCCAATAAGGCAAGCACCCTAAGCGCCTGTCTCATTACCAAAGGACCTATGCCATCACCGGCTAAAACGGCTATTTTGTAGTGTTTCATTTTTGCTCCTTGCTTTGCTCGACCCTTAAAGAGCGATGGATGGCATTAAAGGCAGCGTTTAGGGCCTGGGCTGAGGCTCTGATCACATCCACAGAAAGACCCCTGCCGTGAAAGGATCGATCCCTAAATTTCAAGCTCACATCCACCTGTCCCTGCGCATCAATGCCACAACCCCTAGCCTGAATGCCATAATGCACCAAAGAACACTCAAGCTTAATCAAACGCACCATAGCATTAAAGACCGCTTCGATGGGTCCATTGCCCGTGCTAGCCTCAAAATGACTAAGTCCGCCGATTTTCATCTTGATAGAGGCTGTGGGCAGGGCTCCACTTACCACATTTAAATCCTCAAGCTCAAAATAAACCTCCTCATCCTTTTCCCAATTGAAAAAAAGCAAGGCTTCCAAGTCGTAATCATACACCTGACCCTTTTTATCGGCGAGTTTTAAAAACTGCTCATAAAGCGTGTTTAAGTCGTAACTTTGCGTATCATAGCCCAAATTTTCAAGACAGGATTTGATCATAGCCTTTCCGCTTCTTGCCGTCATTAGCATGCGATTTTCTTTGATGCCTATGCTTTGGGGCGTGATGATTTCATAGGTTTGTCGATTTTTAAGAACGCCATCTTGATGGATGCCAGAGCTGTGAGAAAAGGCATTTTGACCGACTATGGCCTTATGATTTGCCACAGGTTCATTACACATTGAGGCGACTAGCTTGGAAGTTTTGTAAATATGCTCACATTTAATGTCTGTATAAAGCCCCTTGAAAAGATCCGAGCGGGTTTTTATCGCCATTACAACCTCCTCAAGCGCACAATTACCCGCCCGCTCTCCCAGGCCGTTAATGGTGCATTCTATTTGCCTGGCACCTTTTGCTACGGCGCTGAGGCTATTACCCGCGGCAAGGCCTAGGTCGTTATGACAATGCACAGAAATGATCGCTTGATCAATATTTGGCACCCTATTAAAAAGCTCTTCAATCAAAAGGGCAAATTCAAAAGGCAGGGTATAGCCCACAGTATCAGGGATATTAATCGTCCTAGCACCCGCCTTGATAGCCTTCTCAACCATCAAGCAAAGCTGATCGATGGGTGTGCGTCCCGCATCCTCACAGGAAAATTCCACATCATCAGTATAATTGCGCGCTCTTTTAATCGCCCTTTGTGCCATAGCTAAGACCTCGTTGAAGTCTTTTTTAAGCTTACTTTCAATGTGCAGAGTGGAGGTGGCGATGAAGGTGTGAATTCTAAAACGAGGAGCGATTTTCAAGGCCTCATAACAGGCGTCAATGTCCTTATCTAAGGCACGAGAGAGGGCGCAGATGGTGGCGTTTTTGACCTTTTGGGCTATGGCGTGAACGGATTGAAAATCGCCAGGTGAGGAAATGGGAAAGCCCGCCTCAATGACATCAACGCCTAAATTTTCTAAAGCTAGGGCAATTTGTAGCTTTTGATTGAGATTTAAAGACTGCTGGAGGGCTTGTTCTCCGTCGCGTAAAGTGGTGTCAAAAATGACGATTTTATCTTGCATGCCTATCCTTTATTTGATTTATAATTTTAAAGCTCTTGATACTCATAACGATGCGCGTGAAAATCTTTAAAAGCCTTAAATTTAAAGCCCATTTTCGCATAAGCTTTTAGGGCAGGGGCATTATCCACCTCTACGATGAGAGAGAGCTTTTTACCTGCCTTTCTTGCCTGCGTGAGGGCATGCTCTATCAAAACCTTAGCCACCCCCCTACCCCTAGCCCTTTCATCAACGGCTATGCTATCAAGGTAAAATTCCTCCTCGCATTCTTTCAAAATG
>NZ_JAUMZG010000044.1 GCF_030528245.1 Campylobacter sp. | reverse complement strand
GAAACCCTCGCGGGGGATTCTGTGCGGGGGGGGGGGGAATTCCTCGCGAGGCGGGGGAGTGGAGGGCGCGAGGTCTGGGGGAGTTTTGGGCTCGTGAAGTGAGGAAGCGGGGGAAATTTGTGGGGCCAAGAATTTTTGAAGCGACTTGCGCAAAAAGAGGGAGGTGAGGGCTGGGGAGGGAATTGTGCGGGGGGGACTGGCGGGGGGGGACGAGCTGGGGAAGGGTGCTGCGGCGGGAATTTGGGCGCGGAGGCTGGCTGGTGAGTGGAATTTTTGAGGCGAGGAATTTGACGCGGGGCGAAGTGGAGACGGCGCGGCGGGGGGGACTGGCGGGGGGAGAATTGGGCTAAATTGGGCGAGCTTGAAGTGCTTTTTAGCCTCGTTTTTGATGTAAAAATGAGAGAGCTTGCCGACCCTGTCGTAGAAAAGCTGGCAAAATTTCACAGAATCGCCCGATAGTCCTGCGGTGGAGGTGTCTTTCAGGCCTAAGCGCTCAAAAAGATGGCGGTAAAGCTTGAGCCCTAAGGAGGGGTAGGCCTTTTTGGCGCTCCAAATCGAGGTCCAAACCCACGCATCGTGCAAATTTTCATCATACTGGCTGAGTAAGGTGAAGCCCAAAATGCCGTCAAATTCGCGCGTGGTTTCGTTGTAGGCCGCAAGGACGTTATAGCGGGAATTTTTGCGGTCCAAATACTGAAAATCAAGCACCTCGCGTGAGAGGACGAAGATGTGATCTGCGCGCCATTCCTTAGCGATGTAATCCTGCAAAAGTCCCGCCTCATCGAGCCTGCAAAATCTAAGCGTGTGGCTCATCCTCGGCTGACCTTTCCAAAGGGGAAGGCGTTACAATCATAGCGCGCTAGAGTGAGGGGATTGAGGCGTAAATCCTGCGCGTCAAGGTCCTTTTTATACTCGTCCAAACTCACAAAGGCAAAATCCACGCCAAGTCCCTGCAAAATGGCCTTTGAGTGCCGCGTGAATTCCCCATAGGGGTAGCAAAACAAACGCAAGCGCAAATCCAAAAAGCTCTCTAAAATTTCAAAGCTTTTGCGCGTCTGGTGCGCCTCCTCGTGGGCGTCTAGATTGAGAAAATTGATGTGCGCGTGGGCGTGGGAGGCGATGAGCATTTTGTTTTCGTGCATCGTTTCAAGCTCATCGCGGCCAAGATAGTAGTTTTCATATATTTGTGCCTCAGTGAGGTCGCACTCGGCGATGAGGGCGGCTAAAATCTCGTCTTTGAATTCTTCTTTGATGTTGTAGTTTAACAAAAGTTTAAATTTCTTCACGCCCTCATCATCATCGAGCAGATCATAATAATCGGCGAACAAAAATTCCCGCTCAGACTCTAGCATGTCGGGCTTTATGAGCTTTTGCGCGAGGGCGAGGAGCTTCCCCCCCCCCCCCCCGTATTTACCCACGAGGTAGTGGATGGTATGCACGGCAAGGGGCCTTTGGCGCTCTAAAACCAAGGTCGGCATGAAGAAAATCCCCACCGCTTTACGCCTCAAAAGCTCAGGGAAAACCAGCTCAAAATGCTCCCTAAGCCCATCGTCAAAGGTGAGTAAAATTTTATTTTTCAGGCGGCGAATGAGACCTGGCTCATCCTTAAGCCCGCAAAATTCCTCAAAAGAAACGAGCCCGTAGTTTTTCTCAAAAAAGTCCAGTTGCTTTTTGAAATTCGCAAAAGAAAGGTAGCAAAAATGGGGCAGTCCCTCCACACCCTCTCGCACATAATGATACATGACAACCTTCACCCTAGCCCCCTAAGCCCTTGATGCGCAAAAAGCTCCGGCCCCTTCGCGCGCTGAGGGCTGCGAGACCTGCGTCCTCCTGTGCTGGGCTTGCGGGATGGTGCGAGGATTTTGAAACTGCTTGAAACTGTGGCGCCATCGCCAAGCATCGCGTCAAATCGCGCCCCAAGTCTCTCAAACCTTCTCACTCAGAGCCTTTCTGTCGATTTTGCCGTTGGCATTAAGCGCAAAGCCCTCCACGCGCACGAGGCTTGTGGGCAGCATGTAGCTGGGTAGTTTGTCCTTCAAAAAGGCTTTCAAATTCAGCTCCTCCTCGCTTTCATAAAAGGCAATGAGCTTTTCGTCCCTGAAGATGCAGGCGGTGTTTTTGATTTGCGGGTGGGAATTTAGCACGGCTTCGATTTCGCCAAGCTCGACGCGATGCCCCTTGAATTTGATCTGAAAATCCACCCGCCCATAGCACAAAAGCTCGCCGCGCTCGTTGTAAGCGACAATGTCGCCCGTTTTGTAAAGCGGGTCGTAAAAGGCCTGATGCAGGGGATTTTGCACGAAGGCCTGGCGGGTCTTTTGCGCGTCGTTGTAATAGCCCAAAGAAAGGCTCGTGCCGCGCACGAAAAGCTCGCCCTTCTTCCCCGCTTCACGGGGGCTGATGAAATTCCCATCCGCGTCAAAAACCAAAAGTTGCGTGTTCTTGCAGGCCCTGCCGATGGGGAGAATTTCCTCGTCCTTGAAGGCTCTATCGACCCGGTAAAAACAGCACACATCGGTGATCTCAGTCGGCCCGTAAAGGTTGGCAAAGAGGGCGTGGGGGAGGTGGGTGCGCCAGTAGTTGAGCTGCTTGTTGGGCATGATTTCACCGCAGAAAAGCACCTTTTGTAGCCTTTCAAGCTTGAATTTCGCCAGAGCCTCCGTGTTGGCAAAATAAATCAAAACCGAAGGCACCCAGAAGATAGTATTCACGCCCTCATTTTCTAGGTATTCTAGCACCTTGAGGGGGAAGGCAAAAAGCGCGTTGGGCACCAGATGCACCGAGCCGCCGACCTTCATCGTGGGGAAAATGTCCAAGATGGAGTTGTCAAAATAAAGCGGGGCTTGATTTGCCAGCACGCAATCGGGGCCAAATCCAAACTCCTCCGCCACCCAAAAGGCATAATCGATCACGCTTTTGTGCGTGATGCTCACGCCCTTAGGCACGCCCGTGCTGCCGCTTGTGAAAAAGACATAGAGCAAATTCGTATCGATGTGCGCTTCCTGCACCCTCGCTAGAGCCTCCGCGTCCCTTTCAAAGCCCTCAAAATCCTCCACAAAAAGCGTGGGCAAATCAAGCCTGAGGTCTAAATCCCGCGCTGTGATGAGGAGGCTGGGTTTTAGGACCTCGCAGATTTTTCGCACGCGCTCAAGGGGCATTTTTTCATCAAGCAGGGTGTAGAAATTCCCACTCCTTGCCACGCCAAAAAAGCTCACCAAAGTCGCGATGCTTTTAGGCAGGATGATGAGCACGGGCTGCTGGATGGGGCTGGGGCTGAGGCGCCTTAAAATTTCACTCGCCACCCCCTCACTGAGGCGCTTGAAAGCGGCATAACCCACCTCGCCCCCGCCCATTTCTTTGAAGAGCATTTTTTGCGGGAATTTCACCGCGCAAGCGTCCAAAAAGTCAAAAACATGCCGTATCATCGCTCCGCCTTTTTGTTTTTTTTTTTTTTTGTATGATAGGATAAATTTTAAAACGAGGGACAAAAAATGATCATTCACAAAAGCTACAAAATCAAATCCTGCGATGATGTGGAGCTTGGCCTCCCTCGATCTAGCGAGAAAAATCCCAAGCTAGAATTTAAGCTCTGCTGGGATGATAGCAGGCCTGTTGAGCTTTTGCTGGTGATCATTCAGGGCTTGGGCGATGACATTTTCAACCCCTACCTCAAGCTCGTGATGGAGAGCCTAGCCAAGAAGCATCGCGCCGCCATTTTGTCCCCAAACTACCACAATATCGGCAATCGCAACCAGTGCGGCGCAAAAATCGACCTTGATGCGTTTGATATGAATCTAATAGAGTTTTTTTGCAAGAGTAATAACATCTCTTTACCACCAGATTTTAGGACGAGTGAGTATCGTCGCAACGCTATTTTTATACTCCAGGACTTCATCAAAAAGCAAAAGCAAAGCGGCCTGTGTGATAGCGACTTTCAGCTAGCCGTAAGCGCGACCTTTTTCTCCGCTAGGGGGGAGTATCAAAATTTCGGCGTGATGCCCGCCCTTGACGTGCTCAATGCGCTTTTGTGGGTGCAGAAAAATCCTCCCTTCAAGGTCGAGGGGGGGGTTGAGTCGCACGAGGCAGAAATTCCTGCCGTGCCGCCGCGAGTCTCCTCGTCATCAGGCGCCGCTGCATCCTCATCCACCGCTTCCTGCGCCGTTTCCAAACCATCCCCGCAAAATCCCCGCATGTCAAATTCCCGCACGGCAAATCCTAGCGCCAAGTCCCTGCCCGTCATCGCTGCAGGAGAGAGCTATGGAGGGTATCTGGCCTCGATGTGCGCGAAAATCGCACCTTGGGCTGTGGATGGGGTCATCAACAACTCAGGCGGAGCGAAATTCATAGAGCGCATGATAGGCTTTGGCAAGGAAATCAACTATAAAATGTACCCCTGCACCCACCATAGCTTTGATCACATCCTGCTAAGCCTCTTTGACAAAACCTACTGGACGACCAACCCACACTCGCCCTATTTTTTCTCAAACGCACGCCGCAAAATCCGCTACATCCTAGAGCCCCGACACCTTGAAATCCAAGCCGCTTATCCTAAGCCTATTTATGTCGGCTACCACTCGGCAAAGGATTATGAGCTACCCCTAAAAGAGTGTGTGGAGCTTTATAAAATTTATCAAAAATTAGGCTTTGATGCGACTTTGCACGCTGTGCGTTATAAAAAGCAAATCGATGGCAAATTCATCAAAACCCTAGATCACGGGCTTGGCATACCCTTTAAGGCTCTCATCAACAAGCACCTCCCCGAGATCCTTGAAAAACTCCGCCGCCGCCATGCCTCCCCGCAAAATCCCCGCATGTCAAATTCAAGCCCCGCAGAAAATTCCCCCGCCCTCGCCGCGGCCCGAGTGTCCTCCCGCGTCTCTCAAGCCAGGCCCGCCGCGAAAAATTCCGCCGCAAATCCCCCCCTCCTCATCCCTCGCAGTCAAAACAAAAGCATCGCCTACCCCTGCGACGAGCTGCTTTACACCTTCAGCGAGAAAAATCACAAAATGCGGCTTGAAATTTCAAGGATTTAAATGCTAAAAAATCAAAGTTTTTTCACAGATTCCTTCCAAGATGTCGAGCTTAAAATTCCCCGCACTGCCCCGCTTGAATACCGCGTAAGCTATGATGATGGCAAAAAGCTTAAGGCCATCGTCTTTCTCATCGGGGGCCTTGGGGCGAATGCCAATATGAGCCTTTTTGATCTAGAGCGTGAGGTTGTGGCGCGTGAATTTCCCGTGCTTTGTGTGCAGGTGCTTTATCATTGTTTTTGTGCAAGGCCTAGCATCACGCAGGGTTATAATCCTGAGCTTAAAATGCAAGAAATTGATCGCGAAAGTCTGCAAAAAGTCGCCCAAATTTGTGGCGTGGAGGGTCAAGATGCGCAGGATCTTACCCCACAACTTGAAAGCATCGATGCGGCTTTGGAGGGCTTGAAGGCTAGGGGTGAGCTGGAGGAGGACTTTCGGGCGCTTTTTCATTGTGATGTCCATCCGCCAAGAGGAGAGTATCAAAACTACGCCCTTTTACCCGCACTTGATCACATCGCCGCGCTCAAGGACCTTATCAAGCGCCCCGAATTGCAAAACCTAGCTGTCGAGGGGGGGGGGGGGGGTAGCCTCTTTGCCTCGCATTTTTGGTGGCGGAAGTTATGGGGGATATGTGGCTATGCTTTGTGCGAAAATCGCTCCGCCTTTGGTGGACGGCGTTTTGGATAATTCTGGCGTGGTGTTGCCCTTTTTGCCGCACATTTTGGGCAGAGAAATGGGCACCACGGGGGAATTTGCCATCGCAGGAAAGCATTACGATCTGCTCTGCTATGTGAGGAAATTTTGGACCCGCGATGAGACTTCGCCCTATTATTTTTCTGAGGCAAATTATCGCATCCGCACTCTTTTAAACGCGGAGCATTTGAAAATTTTAGCCCTAAATTCCAAAAGGACGCTTTTCGTGCATTATCACAGCGTTTTTGATGAGGGCGCGCCCGCAGCACAAAAGATAGCCCTGAGTGAGAATTTAAGCGCGCTGGGACTGAGTAGCACCTTGCATTTGATAAAAAGCAAGGAGGACTTGGATGGCAGGACGATAAAAAGCCTAGAACACGGGCTTAGGATGAGCGATAAGGCCCTGATGCGTAGGGAGCTTGGGCAGATGCTGGAGAGGCTTGCGGGATGGGAGGGCTTTAATGGGGACTTTGAGCTTAGCTATCCTTGCGGGGATAGGACCTTCACTTTTTACGATAGGGGCGGGGAATTTGGGCTTGAGATTAGCAAAAATGATTTATAATTTTGCATTTTATTGAGTAAGGATTAGCGATGAGGGCATTTTTACACATCGGCACGACAAATACGGGCAATCAAGAAAAACAAGGCTTTTTAATGCAAAATGAAGCCCTGCTTTTGGAAAAGGGCTTTATCTATCCTAAGAGTTTGCGCGTGGCCAATCGACACTGGGCCTTGGTGGATATGGTTTTGGAGCTTGTGAAAAGGGAAAACTTAAGCGCCAATGTTTTAGAGGACTTGAGGGATGAGAGGCTTGTGAGGGCCTTAGAGAATTTTAAAGAAGAGGCTAGGACGCATCAAGATAAGACCTTCATTTTTTCCACAGAGGGCATAGTGTGGGACTTTCCAACGCGCCGCTACATTGAAATTTTAGAAAATATTATGCGAAATTTAGGCTTTGATGAGATAAAAATCATCATTTATTTTAGAAATACTCTCGATTATCTCAACTCGCATTGCTCGCAGGATTATAAAAACAACATGGGCTTTTACTCGGGTGATTTCGCACCGGGTGAGCATCCCAGGGCGCACATTTTTGACTACGCGCAGCTTGTGAGGGATCACGAGGCGGTTTGGGGGGAGGATAAGATCATCATCAGGCTTTTAAGGCAGGACTATGTGGGCGGGACGATGCTAAAGGACTTTACGCATCATTTAGGCCTAGAATGGGATGAGAATTTTTCACTCAGGCAGCACAAAAATGAAAGCTTTAATCTCCTCGGCATAGAGCTGCAATCCAGGCTCAACAAAAAGGACCTGGGCGGGAATTCAAACGCCCTACTTTACCTTTCAAAGAAGCATTTTGAGGGCGTGCGCGAGGACAGGCTGAAATTTAGAGTGCAAAAGGAGCTTGCAAGAGCTTATGTGGACTACTACGCGCCGTCCCTAGAGTGGGTGCGGGCGAAGTATTTTCCTCACAAAAAATATCTTTTTGAGCCTGTCGATTGGGACGCGTATCAGGAAAATCCGCACTTGGAGAGGGTTACGCAGGAGGATTGGGACAGGGTGGTCGATTTTTTCGCGGAGGTTTTGCAGTCCAAAAATGCCGTGATAGCATCGCTCAAAAAGCAAATCGGAGGCTGAAAATCACCGCCGATTCCCTCCCGCACCCGCCTCCAGCGTCCTACAGCCTCGCACTCTGCGCAGGATTAGCCGCGGCCTGAAAATTCCCATCCG
This sequence comes from Campylobacter sp., assembly GCF_030528245.1. Taxonomy (GTDB): domain Bacteria; phylum Campylobacterota; class Campylobacteria; order Campylobacterales; family Campylobacteraceae; genus Campylobacter_D. Next base: position 1,248 of record NZ_JAUMZG010000044.1, on the reverse strand, counting down.
TCAGAAATTCCAGCCCCAAAATTCCCCACAGAGTCAGCAAGGTCCCCAGCGGCCACCTCGCATAAATTCCTGCCCCATCGCTCTTTTTCATTTCCCCGCAGCCTCCGCCAACCCCATCGCCGCACCCAAAATCACCGCTCACAAATTCCCAGCCGTCCAAAACTCCCACCATTCGCACCAGATTCCCAGTAATCTGCGTCAATTCTCCCGCATGAGCCCCAGAGAGAGCCGCTCGAGGGGGCACAATGAGAGGAAAAAGGCGCGGCCGGATCTTGCGAGGACTTACGCGCTGAAAACGCCTTCGTGTGGCCTGCCGCTTAAGCCCCACCCTGGTCGCGGCTAGGCTCCAAATTCCATCTCAAAAAACCTAAAAGGCAAGCTCTAGCATTTTTTTGATATTGGCGAAATTTTCAAAATTCTCCGCATTGATGAATTCCGCGCTCAAGGACTTGCCATAATGCTTTTCAATCTCGGCCACCAAAGCCATAATATCAATGCTATCGATCACATCATCGCTGACCAAATTCTCCATGCTCTCATCGATATCCGGCCTTTCGATATTCATAAAAAATTGCTTGATTTGCTCCATTTTTTTCCTTTAAAATAGTGTTAAAATATCATTGTATCAAGCTTAAGTTGCCGTTTTGAAAATCAGCCTCCCAGCCTTACCTCTCACAGCCTCAGCGCCCGAAATTCCCCGCCCTTAGCGCCCTTCAAATCTCACTCCAAGCACCTCGTCATCCACTTGCACCCAGCATTCCCCCAGCATGGTTTGCAAATTCCGCCGCACCACCATCCCCCCCCAGCCGCGATAAATTCTAGCCTAGCGCTAGAATTTCTCCCCGGCGCCATGCCCGCAAATTTTCGCGCCCAAATCTTCCGCCCCTCGCACCCGCCCCCTCGCGCAGTGTCCCCCAACCCTCTTCTGCTAGAATTCCCCAGCGTCAAATCCGACGGCCGCTAAATTTTCGCCATCGCGCGACTGATTTCTCCCCGCCCAAACCCCTCCAGAAGTCTCAGCGTCCTTCGCGTAAGAATTCCCATCACCCAGAAAATTCCGCCCAGCCCCCCACCCGAGCCTCCTTGCGCCTTTCCTCACTCACGGCCCGAAATTCCACCCGCCGAGGGGTCCTGCGGCCCTCCAGCCGGCCGCGCCGCCGCACCCGCCTAGGGGTCTGCAACCTTGCCGGCCCAATTCCCCGCCATCCCACCGCCACACCAGAAAATTCCACGCGCCAGCCGTTTCCG
>NZ_JAUMZG010000005.1 GCF_030528245.1 Campylobacter sp. | reverse complement strand
TCCTTCACCCTCAAATCCCGCTTTATAAAACCCCGCGATGGGATTGAGAGGGCAGGGCGGATCCCACTTGTTGCGATTTTTCATCCGTTTTAAATTTTCTCAAATCTCAAAAATTCCCAGCGCCCAAGCTCAGCTCCAAGTCCAGCATCTTGTCCGCTAAAAATTCCCATCCTGCGAGGGACGGTGCTCATCTTGTGGTTGGAATTTTCCCTCAAAATTCCCGCTTCATCTTGGTGCCTTGATGGCAAACTCCCAGCCTTAGATCCCCCCCCCCTTTGCCCCAAGAAATTCACCAAAGACATCAGCTCCTCTTGGCGTAAAATTCTCGTTTGAATTCATCAAAACGATTGGCAAGTATGGCCACTTGCATTTGCCCCACAAGGCTCAAATAATAATGCAGATTGTGCAGGCTCGCAAGGCGGAAAAAGGTCAGCTCCCTAGCCCTAAAAAGATGATTAAGGTAGCCCCTTGAGAAATTTTGACAGGTATAGCACGCGCAGTCCTTATCGATGCCCTCGTTGTCGTTGATAAATTCCGCTCTTTTGATGTTAAATTTGCCAAAATTTGTAAAAAAAGTCCCATTCCTAGCGTTTCGCGTCGGCATCACGCAGTCAAACATATCCACGCCTCGCTCCACATTTTCCACCAGATCCTCAGGCGTGCCCACCCCCATCAAATAGCGCGGACGATTTTCATCCATGAGGGGCGTCAAATTCTCCACCACCTCATACATCAAAGCGTTCTCCTCACCCACGCTAAGCCCCCCGATAGCAAGGCCATCAAAGTCCAAAGCACAAAGCTCCAAAGCGCATTTTTTCCTCTGCTCAAAGTCCGTCCCGCCCTGTATGATGCCAAAAATATTTTGCCCCAAAGCCTCCCCGCAGCCCTGCTTGAATTTGTGATAGCTCATCGCCTCTTGCGCCCATTTTATCGTGCGCTGTACAGAAAGCTCCACCCGCTTGCCATCCGCAGGCAGGGCGACAAGATCGTCTAAGATCATCATAATATCGCTACCAAGCTTATACTGCGTATCTAGCACACTTTTGGGCGTGAAAAGATGCAAGCTCCCATCGATGTGGCTTTTAAATTTGATCCCCTCCTCAAAATGCTGGGTGTTGCTTTTTAGGGAAAAGGCCTGAAAGCCTCCGCTATCGGTCAAAAAACTGCGCTCAAAGCCGCTGAATTTGTGTAATTTGCCCAAATTTTCCACGACCTTCGCGCCCGGACGCAGATACAGATGGTAAGTGTTGGCCAAAATAATGCGCACATCCAAAAGCTCAAGCAGATCCTTCGCGTCCAAGCTTTTCACCGCCCCAGCCGTGCCTACGGGCATAAAAATGGGCGTCAAAAACGAACTGTGAGCGGTTTTTATCTCGCACACCCTTGCGTGGGCATCTTTGTGTTTTAATTTAAATTCCATTTGCTATAATCGCCTTTTTTGGAGCGTGATTTATGAATCATATTTTAATCATCCTTGATGGAATTTTAGCCAAGCATTTCTTAGAAAGGCTTTGTTTTGAAAAGGGTTTGGAGTATTTTTTCACCGTTGTTTATCAAAGCGATGAGAGTGTTTTGGATGCAGACAATGAGCGCCTAGAATTCCACAAAATCGACCCCACCAGCACCGCCAGACTGGAGCTTATCATGAGGCCTTTCACGCAGGCCTTTATTTACATGCAGGATGAATTTGAGAGCAAAAAAAGCTACGAGGCCCTGCGCTCCTTGGACGATAAGCTTGAGATTAATGTGATGGATTTTTGGGGACTGGGGATAGATGATAATTTTTGCAATCTGATCGATGCGCGCTCAAATCTCAGCCATAGTTTTTTGAATTTTTTGCCCGATGTGGCATTGACCGCGCAAGATATTGGGCTTGGAGAGGGTGAGATCATGGAGATAAAAATCCCCGCAGGCTCTGCCTTTGCCTACAGGCACATAGGCTCCATCCAGCAAAGAAGATGGCGCGTTGTGCTCATTTATAGGGACTCAAAAATTCATTTCGTCAAGCCATCCTTCCTCCTCCAGCCCGGCGATAGCATTTTGATTGTGGGCGATCCTACGGTTTTGAGTGGTATTTTTTATAATATTAAGGCAGATTTTGGGCAATTTCCCGTGCCCTTTGGCACCAATATTTTCACCCTCATCGATATGAAAAATATGCCGCCCAAAGTGCAAAGCACCCTCATCGACACCACCCTAGCCCTCATGCAAAAAACCAATGTGAGAAAATTTTTCATCCGCGTGATCAACCCAAGCTTGGGGCAAAATTTTAAAAGACTCAAGGAGCTTTCTTTTGAGGAGGATTGTGTTTTTTTTGATTTTTTCCATCGCGATTTTAGCGCTCTGCCTTCTTTTTTGAAAAAAAATGATGTCGGGCTTTTCCTCACGGATAATAAGCATTTCCAAAGGCATAAAAAAATGCTTTTTGGGCTTAAAATTCCTATTTTAAAGATTGGAGAAGGGGACTTTGACGCACTCACGCAATCGGTCATTTTAAGCACCGATAAAAATGAGCTTGAAAATCAGATCAATGTGATTGTGGATTTGAGCAAGCAATTAAATCTTGACATCACCCTGTATTATTACGCGACCATCACCGCGCAAAATCATGATGCTGCAAATCGCGATGTGGAGGAGTATTTTGAAAGCCTTTCTCGGCTTTATGACAAGCACATAAAGGTTTTAAGCACCCACGCGCAAAATCCCATCTTAAGCCTAGAGCACCGATCGGATTTGTTGCAATTTGTCAGTTTTGAGGAGGCTTTGATGCGAAGAAGCTTAAAAAGAGCTTTAAGCATGAATTTAAATTCCAACCACCACAAAATGCGAAAAAATTACCAACTTTTCATACCGATAGACTAAAATGACGCAAAGAGGGCCAAGATGCAAATTGAAGTGAAGCTAAAAACCAATCCTTACAAAGTTTATATCGATGAGCCCTTGAATTTGCATTTTGATTCTAAGGTCGCGATCCTAAGCAATGCCAAAATTTCAAGCCTGCACCTTAGCTCCTTGCTTTCTAGGCTCGAGTGCGACGAGCCCCTTATCATCACCGTAAAAGACGGCGAGGCGTATAAAAATTTCAACACGATTGAGGAAATTTTAAACCAAATGTTCCACGCGCGCCTTGATAGAAAAAGCGTTTTGATCAGCTTTGGTGGCGGGGTGATCAGCGATATGGGCGGCTTTGCGGCGAGCATCTACCAAAGGGGCATCCGCTTCATCAACATCCCCACCACGCTCCTAGCCTGCGTGGATGCGTCCGTGGGTGGCAAAACGGGCATCAACAATGCCTTCGGTAAAAATTTAATCGGCGCCTTTCACCAGCCCATAGCCGTGCATTGCAGGAGTGAATTTTTACGCACCTTAGGCGCTAGGGAGCTGGCAGCTGGCATGGCTGAGGTCATAAAAATGGCCGTGATTTTTGACGCGCGATTTTTAGAATTTCTTGAAGGCATAGATGCGCACGGTCTCTTAAACGCCACTTGCGAGGATGAAATTTTCACGCGCATCATCGCCAAAAGCGTGGAGCTCAAGGCCGCGGTCGTCGCTGAAGATGAGAGGGAGTCGGGGGCTAGGATGTTTCTTAATTACGGGCACACCTTCGCGCACATCATAGAAAACGAAACCGGCTATGAAAAATACCTCCACGGTGAAGCGGTGGCCCTTGGCATGATGATGGCCAATCGCTTGGCCTTGAATTTAGGGCTTTTGAGCGAGGCGGAAGTGGGGCGCGTGGGGGGGCTTTTGCGGAAATTTAAGCTACCCCTTGATCATCGCATCAAAAATGTCCAAAGCTTTTACGAGGCCTTTTTTTTGGACAAAAAGACGCAAAATTCAAGGCTCAATTTCATCCTGCCCTGCGGACTGGGCAAGGGTGTGATCAGGGATGATGTTAGCAAGGATGAGCTTTTGAGGCTCTTGGAGGGTTTTGCGTGAGGGGGGTGCTTTTTTTCATCGTGCTTTGTGTTTTTGCTTGGGCGGATCTGAATCAAAGCACGAGCCTGAAAATCCAGCAAAAAGTCGATGCTCTGGATCTTCTCATCGAAAACAACACCTACAATCTCCTCTATGAAAATTTCATCCGCTACAAAATTTTAAACGACGAGCTCAATCTCCTCAAATTTGAGAGCGAAAAAAAGGGCCTAAGGCCGCAAGAGCGGAGGAAGATCCAAAAACAAATGCAGAATTTAGAGGAGCAGCTTAAATTTTTGAAGGACTACAAGGATCTCAACTTCGCCAAGAGTTTGGGCATCAGTGAAAATGTAGAAATTTTGCCCAAGCTCACCAATCCCCTAGCCATCATCGGCGCCTTTTCTCACATCAAGAAGCTAGAGGACGAGAGGGAGGAGCTTGGGATTAAAATCAAAGAATTTGAAAGCTTGGTCGATAAAATTGACGAAAAAATCATCGCCCTCAAGGAGCTCATCGCCATCAAGCCCAGTGATGCGAACCGACAAAATTTAAAGGACACGCAAAGAAAACTCACCGAATTTCAAAGCGCTCTGCAGCTTTTTAAAATTTCCTTTTCCGTCTATGAGAAAAAGATCGAAGATGAAATCATGCGCGTCAATGCAGAGATCAAGATCCAAACCATAAGAGCGATCAACATTCTCCTAGCAATCGCTTTGGTCGTTGTCGTTTCCATCCTGCTGAAATTTGTCGCCAAGCGCTATATCAAAGACAACGAGCGCTATTACACCGCGACCAAGGTTATCAACTTCATCAACATCAACATCATCTTCATCATCCTGCTTTTTGCCTACATCGAAAACATCACCTATCTGGTAACCATACTCGGCTTCGCCTCAGCCGGCCTTGCCATCGCGATGAAGGATATGTTCATGTCGATGCTAGGATGGTGCGTGATCGTTTTTGGGGGGAGCTTTCGCGTGGGGGATAGGATCAAGGTCATGCAAAATGACCACGCGTATGTGGGCGACATCATCGACATTTCATTTTTGCGCATCACGCTTTATGAGACCATCACTTTGGAGACCTACATGAAAAATCGCCGCAGCGGACGGGTGATTTTCATCCCGAACAATTATGTCTTCACCCAGCTTATCTCAAACTACACCCACCACGGGATGCGAACAGTATATGATGGTATCGATGTAACGGTAAGCTTTGATTCCAATCTTGAAAAAGCGCAAAAAATCATCGAGCAAATCGTCCTGCGCCAAAGCAAGCCCTACACCGAGCTCGCCAAAAAGACCATGCGCCGCCTGCAAAACGAATATAGCATTAGAAATTCTAGGGTTGAGCCTAGCTTTTTTGTTTTTTTTGAGCATTGGGGGATGCGCATTTCGGCGTGGTATATGACCAACGCCTACTCCGCCCTGACCCTAAGGAGCAACATCAGCAAGGAGATCATGAGGGAATTTCAAAAGCATGAGGACATCAAAATCGCCTATCCAAGCCAGAATTTGCATCTAGACAGGGCCCAGCCGCCCTTGAAAACGGGAGGGAAGGATTGAAAGAGAGGGTGTTTTTTAAAACCTTTGGTTGCCGCACAAATATCTACGATACCGAGCTTTTAAAGGGCTATGTGAGGGATTTTGAGCTGACAAATGACGCGAAAGAGGCCTCCATTGTCGTGGTGAATTCCTGCACGGTAACCAACGGCGCCGATAGCGGACTCAAATCCTACCTCCACGCCCTGCAAAAAGAGGGCAAGAGGGTCATACTCACGGGCTGCGCGGCGGTGAGTAGGGGGAGGGAATTTTTGGACGGGGGGAAGATTTTTGGCGTTTTGGGTGCGGGAGAAAAGGCAAGGCTCAACGACTTTTTGAAGGCAAAACATAAATTCTACGCGCTTGGGGATTTGAATTTCATCGACAAGGACATCGTTAAGGACTATGAAAATCACACCAAAGCCTTCGTGAAAATCCAAGAGGGCTGTGATTACGCCTGTGCTTACTGCATCATCCCCGCCGTGCGCGGAAAGTCAAGGAGCGTGAGGGAGGAGAATGTGCTGGAGCAGGTGAAAATTTTAGTGCAAAATGGCTACTCAGAGCTCGTCCTCACCGGCACCAACATCGGCTCTTACGGGCTGAAGGAGGGCACGAGCTTGGGCAGGCTTTTGCAAAAAATGGGGCAAATTCAAGGACTAAGGCGCATCAGGCTCGGCTCGCTAGAACCCGCGCAAATCGATGAAAGCTTCAGGGAAATCTTGGACGAGGCTTGGCTGGAGCGGCATTTGCACATCGCCTTGCAGCATAGCAGTGAGAGGATGCTGCGCATCATGAGGCGACGCTCTCATACAGAAAACGACCTTAGGCTTTTTGAATCCTTGCGCGCTAAGGGCTTTGCCTTGGGGACCGATTTCATCGTGGCTCATCCGGGCGAGAGTGAGGAAATTTGGCAGGAGGCCTTGGAGAATTTTAAGGCCCTCAGGCTCACCCACCTTCATGCTTTCATATTCTCACCCCGCGCCAAGACCCCCTCGGCGCTGATGAAAAATACCATCAGTGGCGCTGTGGCAAAGGAGCGGCTGCATACCCTCAGGCAGATCGTCAGGGAAAACAATCGCGATTTCAGGGCGCGCAATAAAATCCCCCTTGAAATTTTGATAGAGAGCGAAAAAAATGGCTTTTACGAGGGCTATGACCAGTTTTTTAACAAAATGAGGATTAAAAGCGAGCGGGACCTGTCCAAGCAGTGGCTCGTGCTTGAGGATTATGACTTGAGAGCGGAATTTAACGAAGCGAGGGCGTGATGAAAAATAAAAAAATCATCTTCATTTCATTTTGCGTTTTGTGCGTACTTTTGGCGGTGGCTTATTTTAAAAACGAACCCAAATACATCGACGAAAAGCTTTACAAAAGTTTTTTGGAGCAAAATCTCATCCAAAAGGCCCTCATCTACGAAAACGAGCTTTGGTTTCAAGCCGCGGGGGAGCATTACCGCATCATCAAGGACGGCGTGGACTTGAGAGAGCTTGTGGCGCGCGTGCCTGTGGGGATAAAGCAGGACAATAGCCTGTGGATTTTTTTCATTTTGCTGGTTTTTATCTTGGCCTTGTTGGTGAGTCTTGGGTATTTCAGGCAAAAAAAGCAGGGTCAAAAATTCCCCATCAATCCCGCCCCGGCGGAGAAAAATTTGGAATTCTCAGCCCTCAAGCCTGTGATTTCAAGCATCACTTTTTCCGATGTGGCGGGGGTGGATGAGGTGAAAACCGAGCTTTATGAGCTGGTGGATTTTTTGAAAAATCCGCAAAAATACAAAGAATTTGGCGTGAAAATGCCTAAGGGTGTCCTAATGATAGGCCCTCCGGGTGTGGGCAAAACCCTCATCGCTAAGGCGGTTGCTGGGGAGGCGGGAGTGCCGTTTTTTTACCAGTCTGGCTCAAGCTTTGTAGAAATTTATGTGGGCGTGGGCGCTAAGAGGGTGCGAGAGCTCTTTTCTAGGGCGAAGATGATGGCGCCTAGCATCATTTTCATCGATGAGATCGACGCGGTGGGGAAGGCTAGGGGCGAACTTTCCAATGTCGAGCGCGATAGCACGCTCAATCAGCTTCTAACGCAAATGGACGGCTTTGAGGACAATAGCGGGGTCATCGTCATCGCCGCGACCAATAAAATCGAGCTCATGGATAGCGCCCTGCTGCGCTCGGGGCGTTTTGACCGGCGCATTTTCCTCTCCCTGCCCGACTACAAGGACAGGCTGAAAATTTTGCAAAATTACATGAAGGATAAGAAAAATTCTGTGGATTTGTCCAAAATCGCCAAGGCTAGCGTGGGTTTTAGCGGCGCGGGGCTTGAAACCCTCGTCAATGAAGCGGCCATCCATGCCCTACGCAGGAAAAGCGCCTCAGTGGAGGAGGGGGATTTTTACGCGGTGCTGAGTAAGGTTTTGGTGGGTAAAAAGAAAAGTTTAAGCTTTAGCGAAAAGGAAAAGAAAATTCAAGCCATCTATCAGGCGGCCAAGGCCCTGAGTGCCTATTATTTTGATGTGGGTTTTGAAAAAATCACCCTCATCGAGGATCGTTTTAGGGAGTGTGAGGGCAGTATCGTCTCAAAATCTGAGCTTTTGAATAAAATTAAGGTTCATTTGGCGGGCTCTTGTGCGACGAGGCTGATTTTTAATGAAAGCTACACGAATGCGCAAAATGACCTTGCAAGGGTGCGGGAACTGGTGGATACGATGCTGGGCTTTGACATGGTGGAGGAGCAAATTTGGACGCGTCAAAGGCTTGAGCTTGAGGAATTTTTGAGCCCCATGAGGGATAAAATTTTAAAACTGGCTGAAATTCTCATCGAAAAAGAGCGGCTCCAAAGCGAGGATGTGCGACTTTTGATGGAGGATTAGTCCTCAAATTCCTTATGCAAAATCGTGCCATTGAAGTCGATGATGATTTCTGAGCCGTTGTGGAATTTGATTTTGTAATGATTGATCTTTCTTTCAAGCTCTCGCATCGTCATATTTTTAAATTCACTCCTAAGCACAGCCGCGATTTGAGTCGGGAGTATGTCATAGCTCAAGGGCTTGCGCTTTGCCTCGATCTGCCTCCAAGCGCCCGCAGAGTCGAACTCAAGCTCGGTGCCATCGCTCAAGTAGACCTCGTAGGATTTTTCGTCCCTTTGGACCAGGCCGATTTTCGCGTCAAAATGACTTTGTAAAAATTCCCTGCTTTTGGAGGGCAGATCGTGAGCGGATATGATAACATCAGCCTTTAAGAAGGCTAAGATAAAAACAAAAAGGTGGATTTTCGCCCCCATCGGTGTCCTTTAAGAATGGTGCGGGAGTTTAGGATTTTTATGTGAATTTTATGTGAATTCTAAGACAATAAATAAATTTTGACGAAGGATTATTGTGCTGACGGCTCTCTTGATTGTCGCCAATGTTTTGATTTTTATCTTGCAAGAATTTGTTTTCGGGAGGAAATTCGTCGCCCTTTTTTCTCTGAATCTTTTATTTTTTAAAGAAGGTTTTTTCTGGCAGCCCCTAAGCTCCATGTTTTTGCACGGGAATTTCGCGCACCTAGCCCTGAACATGGTCGTTTTGTTTCAATTTGGTAGGATCTTAGAGGCCCTTTTGGGGCGCGTTCGATTCGCCCTGCTTTACCTTGTGGGTGGGGTGCTTTGCTCGCTTTTGTGCGCGCTTTATTTGCTTTTCGCCTTTGAAATTGGGTGGCAAAAGATCTCCTTAGTTGGCGCGAGTGGGGCGATTTGCGTTTTGATGGGATTTTACGCCTTTTGGGAAAAAAGCAGCACCAAGGGACTGCTTGTGGCCCTGCTTTTGATGAGCTTTGTGCCCTTGTTTATGGGGGTTAATGTGGCTTGGTATGGGCATATTTTTGGCTTTTTTTGCGGCTATTTTTGGGCATTTTTAAGGAGAAAACGATGAAGAAAATTTATCTTTTACGCCACGCTAAGGCAGAAAAAGAAGCGGCTGATGACTTTTCGCGCAGGCTTTCTAAAAAGGGCAAGGAGGAGCTAAAGCTTCTCTTTGAAAGGCTTAAAAAGCATGATTTGAGCTTGGATAAAATCTTCGCCTCCCCCGCCAAACGCACCCAAAGCACAGCCGAAAAGCTGGCAAAATTCTACGCCCTTGAGGATAAAATCGAGTTTGTGGATGGGCTTTATGAGCAGGATGCGGGAGAAATTTTTGAGTGGATTTTAGGCCTTAGCGCGGGGCTTGAAAACGTGCTTATAGTCGGGCACAACCCCGCTCTTTTAGAGCTTTCAGAGCTACTTAGCACGCTTTGTCTTACCTCCTTTCCCACCGCCTCCATGCTTGGCTTGGAATTTGAGCTTGATGATTTTAAGGGGCTTGAAAAGCACAGCGGGAGGCTAGTATTTTTCGAGCACATCAAGCCGCTTTAATGATTGAGGACCTTGTTGAGAAATTCCCTCAGCCTTTCGTTGCTTGGGTTTTCAAAGACCTTCTTAGGGCACTCATCCACGGCGATTCGCCCCCTGTCCATGAAAAAAATTCGTCCCGCGACATTTTTAGCAAAGCCCATTTCGTGCGTTACCACAAGCATCGTAAGCCCCTCTTTTGCGACATCCTTCATGATGCTTAAAACCTCGCCGATCATCTCAGGATCCAGAGCCGAAGTGGGCTCGTCAAATAAGATCACCTCAGGATTCATCATCAAACTTCTGGCTATGGCGATGCGCTGCTTTTGCCCGCCAGAAAGCCTATGAGGCATCATTCGCTCCTTGTCAGCAAGCCCCACCCTTTGCAGTAAAATTTTTGCCTTTTCCCGCGCCTCATCCCTGCTTAAAATTCCCGTTTTTATGGGGGCTAGGGTTAAATTTTCCATGACATTTTTATTGGCAAAAAGATTAAAATGCTGAAAGACCATGCTCACTTTTTGGCGGATTTTATTGACGTCGGTTCTTTCATCAAGGATATTTTCGCCTTGGATGAAAATTTTACCGCTTGAGGCTTTTTCCAGCCCATTGATGCAGCGCAAAAGCGTGCTTTTCCCCCCTCCGCTAGCACCGATGATGGCGATGATCTCGCCCTTTTGAATTTGCGCGTTGATGTTTTTTAAGATCTCAAAATCGCCGTATTTTTTGCATAAATTTTCAATTTTAATCATGCCGCCCTAGCCTTTTTTCAAGTTTTCTCACCCCGAGGGAAAAAAGCTTCACGCTCACATAATACACAAGCCCGGTAAAAATGATGGGCTTGGGGTTGTAAAGCACGGCCTGCAGGCTCTTGCTCTGCATCGTAATGTCCATTACACTGATGAAGCCCACAACAGAAGTTTCTTTAAAAAGCGCGATGAATTCATTAGCTAAGGCAGGGAGAATGTTTTTCACCGCTTGGGGCAGGATGATCTCGCGCATTGCAGTTTTATGATCAAGCCCCATAGCCCTAGCCGCCTCCATTTGCCCTGCATCCACACTTTTAATGCCGCTGCGGACGATTTCTGCTATGTAAGCAGAGCTGTTAAGTCCCATTACCAAAATCGCCACGTAAAGATTGTCCAAAAAAGTAAAAATAACGAAGGCAAAAATCATCAACTGCAAGACCAATGGCGTGCCGCGGATGATGTCGATGAACTCGTCGATAATAAAATTTACAAGCTCAAAGCGAGAAAAACGCGCCAGCGCGAGGGCAAAGCCGACCATCACGCCAATAAAAAGCGCACAGATGGTCAGCAAAAGCGTGATGAGGTAGCTGGATAGATAGGCCTTGGCGTTGGGCGTAAGGGCGTAGGTGGTGCTTTGAGCGCTTTTGACCTGTAAAATTTCGTAGGGAAAGGAAACATAGGCCCAAAAAATAACGATGGTGGAAAAAATGAAAATTTGGAGTTTATTTTTACTCATCTTGTTTAACTTTCTTTTATCTTAAACTTGCTTATATTTTATTTTAATTTTGCTTAAACTTTGTGCTAAAATTTTAATCCTTAAGTGGAGCAAATGGAGAAGGGTAGTAAATGAAGATTATGGAATTTGTATTGATTTTGATCTTTGTTTTATTCATGGTGTTTTTAATCGTAGGCTTTAACAGACAAATGAGTCAAAAAGCCAAAGAAAGAGAAGATAGAATGAGAAAATGTCGGAGGCATAAAAAATGAAAAAAAGCATTTTAGATCTGCAAAAGCAAAAGGAAGCGGGGGATAAAATCACCATGGTCGCGGCTTATGATTACCCCAGTGCTAGGGCTTTGGACGCGGCTGGAGTGGATGTGATCTTGGTGGGGGATTCTTTGGCGATGGTGCTTTTGGGGCTTGAGGATACCCTGAGCGTGGGGATGGAGGAGATGCTGCTTTTTACCAAGGCGGTTTCAAGGGCGAGTCAAAAAGCCTTCGTCCTAGCGGATATGCCCTTCATGTCCTATCAAGGCTCAAGCTATGACGCGCTGATGAATGCGGCGCGCTTTGTCAAGGAGGGCAGGGCAAACGGCGTCAAGCTAGAAGGCGGGGAGGAAATAGCCCCTAGCATCGAAAAAATAGCCCTTTCTGGCATACCCGTCATCGCCCACATCGGGCTAAGACCACAGGCGCTTAATATGCAGGGGGGTTATAGGGTGCAGGGTAGGAGTAGGGAGGCTGCGCTGAGACTCATCGCTGAGGCTAGAACTGCGCAAAATGCGGGCGCGAGTATGGTTTTGATGGAGTGCGTGCCGGCAAAACTCGCGCAAAAAATCACGCAAATTCTAACCGTGCCGACCATAGGCATAGGCGCGGGGGTGCACTGCGATGGGCAGGTCTTGGTGTATCATGATTTTTTGGGGATCAACACAGGCTTTAAGCCCAAATTTGTCCGCACTTTTGCAGACCTAAATCCCGCTGAGGGGATTCGGGGCTATATTGAAGCGGTGAAAAGTCTTGAATTTCCAAGCGAGGCGCATGGTTTTTCTTTGGATGATGAGGCCTGGCTGGATGGGTTGTATTAGGGAGGGGCGATGAGGGTGCTTGAGGGCATTGCCGATTTAAAAGAGCAAATCAAAGCATGGAAAAATGAGGGCCTAAGCGTAGCCTTCGTGCCGACTATGGGCTATTTGCACGAGGGGCATTTGAGCCTCATTGAAGCCTGCAAAGAGGATAAAATCGTGGTGAGCATTTTCGTCAACCCTCTGCAATTTGGCTCCGGTGAGGACCTAGCGACCTACCCGCGCGACCTGAGGAGGGACGCTAGACTCTGCGAGGAAAATGGTGTCGATTTGCTTTTCACGCCGCAAGTGGCGGAATTTTACCCCAGCGATTTTAGTAGCTTTGTGGATATGAGTGGGCTTAGTGAAAGGCTTTGCGGGGCGAAAAGGGCGGGGCATTTTCGGGGCGTTTGCACGGTTTTGATGAAATTTTTCCATCTCATCCAGCCCGATAGGGCGTATTTTGGGCAAAAAGACGCCCAGCAGTGCGCGGTGGTGGCGCGCATGGTGGAGGATTTGAATTTGCCCTTAGAGCTTGTGGTTTGTCCCATCGTGCGTGAGGAGGACGGGCTGGCTAAAAGCTCGCGCAATGTCTATTTGAACGCGCGGGAGCGGGAGGCGGCCTTGGTGCTTTCAAGGGCGATTTTTTTGGGCGAGCGGATGGTGAAAGAGGGAGAGCGCAGGGCGGAGGTGATCCTTGAGGCGATGCGGGGTGAAATTCAAAAAGAAAGCTTGGCGCGGGTGGATTATATTTCGCTGGTGGATCCTCATAGCTTGGAGGATTTGGAGCGGATAGAGGGTGGAGTTTTGGGCGCGGTGGCGGTGTATGTCGGCAGGACGCGGCTCATTGATAATTTTTTGTTGCAAGGACTGAAATGAAAATCACGATGCTGAGGGCGAAAATTCATCGCGCGGTGGTTACGCAGGCGGCTTGATTATGTGGGGAGCATTAGCATTGATGAGGATTTGCTGCAAAAGAGCGGGATTTTGGAGTATGAGAGGGTGCAGGTTGTCAATGTCAATAACGGGGCGCGTTTTGAAACCTACACCATAGCGAGCAAGGAAAGGGGCGTGATCTGTCTCAATGGCGCGGCAGCAAGGTGTGCTCAGGAGGGCGATAGGGTCATCATTATGGCTTATGCGCAGCTTGAGGTGGGGGAGGCGAAAAATTTCAAGCCCAAGGTTGTCTTTGTGGATGAAAACAACAAAAGCACTAAAATCGCTCATTATGAGGGGCATGGGGAGTTGTTTGACTCGCTTTAAAGGTTTGAGCATTTTGGGGCGGATTTGAGTGTGGGTTTTAAGTAGGGCTTTGATTTTACTAATGCTGGGGATGAGCGCTGTGATTTTCGCATTATTCGGTATTTTTAAGTCCGTTAGGCTCTGTCCCTTGCAAGGCCGCTCATAAGGTTTAAAAATTTCAATTTTGAGCCATTTGCCAAAGGATCCGGTGAGGATCGCAGTCATTTTAAACCCCCTACCCAGCCGCACACAAAGAGGGATGAATTTGAGTCGATTTTTCTCGCTCACTTTTGTCATATTTTGCCTTTGCATCAAGACTAAGGCGCGAAGATGCGAAGGAGAAATTTCTCGCCTCTATCGTGCTATAAATTTGAAATCGCGCCACATCCATCAAATTCCTCGTTTTTCAAGTTTTTTGATGGTGTGAGTTGATGCTGCCCTTTTTTTGGAATTTGTCTGCACGTAAGGGGGATTTTCTAGGAAGATAACGGCTAGTTTTTTGACTTTATTTTTCTAACGATCAATGGCTTTTTTGTGAAATTCCATCCATTTTTGAAAGACTATCTACAACTTCAGCCATGCCCATAAAGCGGATATTTGCCCTTAAGGCCTCTGTTTCATTGAGTGTGCCTAAAATCATATGCGGATATACGCTTGCATCAAGCCGACTTTCTAAATTCCCCACGCACCTATCCATCATAACCCTCTTTTTCACTCCGCTCTATGGCATTTGAGACACATTGTAGAATTTTTGCATGCTTGAGGTAAGGGTGAGAAAAAGCACCTTGCATTTTGGAGATTTTGCTTTTTTAAAGGGCTCAAAGCACCAAATTCACACCCTCATCGCTTGGATCGTATTTGAAAGCTTCATCGTTAAAATTTAGTCCATTCATTTCAGGCCTTATCATCAAAGCCATTTTGCTTAAGCCACGCTAAACCCCCCAGCCACCTCCCGCTCCAGCATCCTGCTTACAAGGGTGCTTTTTGTCAATCCTAACCAATGCTCATTCAAAAGCCCATCGCTTCTTGGAATTTTATAAATTCTAGCTCATTGGGCTTTAAAATTCACCTTTCGTCAGTAAAATTAAAGCCTTGAAAGGTTTTGATTTTATGAAAAAAAGGCTCATTGGAGGGATTTTTGCAGCACTTTGCGTTTTGAGCGCTTTTGCGTTTTGGTTTTTTGCCGAGGAGACGCCGCGCTACCTCACGCAGAAGGTAGGGCGCGCAGACATCACGCAAAGCATCGAGGCCGTGGGTAGGGTTTATGCCAAGGAGCAGGTGGATGTGGGCGCGCAGGTGAGCGGGCAGATCACCAAGCTCTTCGTAAGGCTTGGCGATAGGGTTCGGGAGGGGGATTTGATCGCACAGATTGACAAGGACAAGCAGCAAAACGACCTTGACATCACCAAGGCAAGACTTGAGAGCGCACGGGCGAATTTACAGAGCAAAAAAATCGCCCTCGAGCTCACCTCAAGGCAGTATCTAAGGGAGCAAAAGCTTTACGCCAAAAAGGCGACCTCGCTTGAGAATTTAGAAAAATTTAAGGAAAATTTTTACAACTTGAAGGCCAATGTCGCTGCCTTGAGGGCGGAGGTTGTGGAGCTTGAAATCACGCTCAAAAACGCGCAAAAAGACCTAGGCTACACCACGATAAGAGCGCCCATGAGTGGGGTTGTCATCAATGTCGCGGTGGATGAGGGGCAAACCGTCAATGCCAACCAAAACACCCCCACCATCGCCCGCATAGCCAATTTGGAGCAGATGGAGGTGAGGATGGAGCTGGCTGAGGCGGATGTGGCTAAGGTGCGCGTGAGCTCAAGGCTGCACTTTGCCCTCCTCAGCCACCCGGAGAAAAAATACCCCGCCACCATCGCCAGCCTCGATCCAGCTGACACGCAAATCAGCGATCTGGGCTCAGGCCAGAGCGGCGGAAATTCTGCCAATTCCAAGGCGATTTATTATTATGCGAAATTTTTCGTGGAGAATGAAAAGCAATTTTTGCGCATAGGGATGAGTTTGCAAAATGAAATTCTCATCGCCAGTCTCAAGGACGCCCTCATCGTGCCGACCTACGCGATTAAAAGCGATGCGGGGGGGGGATTTTGTGGAAATTTTAGAGGGGGGAAGGCCCGCGAAAAAGTATGTGAAACTGGGCATCAAGGACGCGATCAACACCGCGATTTTAGAGGGCCTTAGCGGTGGGGAGGATTTGATTGTGAGCTCGAGTGCGAGCAGTTTGTGAGGCTGGGATGATTATTTTGCGGGATGTTTCCAAAAAAATCGGTGAAAATTTCATCCTAAAAAAGATCAATCTTAGCATCAAGAGGGGCGAATTTGTCGCCATCATCGGTCAAAGCGGTAGCGGGAAGAGCTCGCTTTTAAACATCATCGGCACCTTGGATGAGCCAAGTTTTGGTAGCTTTTTCTTTGAAAATTATGAGCTTAAGAAACTCAGCAGGGATGCTAAGGCGCAGCTTCGGCGTGAAAAAATCGGCTTCATCTTTCAAAAATACAATCTCCTGCCCCTGCTAAATTCCAAGGACAATGTCGCCCTGAGTGCCGTTTATGCGGGCAAAAGTAGGTCGCAAAGGGATCAGAGGGCGGGGGAGCTTTTGAAGAGCCTTGGGCTTGAGGCGAAGATGCACGCACGCCCCAACGAGCTAAGTGGCGGGCAGCAGCAGAGGGTGAGCATTGCGAGGGCCTTGATGAACGGGGGGGATTTGATTTTGGCCGATGAGCCAACGGGCGCACTGGATAGCAAAAGCGGCGCGCGGGTGCTTGAAATTCTCAAAGAGCTCCATCAAAGAGGGCACACCATCGTTTTGGTCACGCACGATGCGAGCATCGCGGCGATGGCAGGGCGTGTCATTGAGATCAAGGATGGCGTGATGGTAAGCGACACGGGAGGGCAAATTCCAGCCCAGATGCCTGTTTTGCAGGATTTCCCCCGTGAAAAGATGAGCTGGAATTTGCTCAAAAATCAACTCCTAGAATGCTTCAAAATCGCGCTTTTTTCCATCATCTCGCGTAAATTAAGATCCCTCCTAACCATGCTTGGCATCATCATCGCCCTAGCCTCAGTCGTCTGTGTGGTGGCACTCGGGCTTGGCTCTGAGGAAAAAATTTTAAAAACCACCTCCGCGCTTGGCACCAATACCATAGAAATAAGACCAGGGCGTGGCTTTGGAGACCTGCGCTCAGGGCGCACGCAGCTGAATTTTAGCGATTTGCAGGCCTTGCGAAGCTTGGATTATGTGCAGTCGGCAGAGCCTTTGATGAGCGCTTCTGGGGTGCTGACTTTCAAAAGCATTTCCCTCAACGCACGCATGCTGGGCGTGGGGGTGCAAGGCTTTGATGCGGACGGGCTTAGGCTTGAGGCTGGGCGGCTTTTGAACGCGCAGGATTTGCGAGAAAATGCCAATGTCGCAGTGCTTGACTTTAACGCGAAAAAAAACATTTTCCCCCAGATGGATGCGGGACAAATTCTGGGCAAGGTGGTGATTTTTGACGCTCAGCCCTTCAGAGTCATCGGCATTTTGCAAAGGGACGCGAGGCGCTCACTGAGCGATAATATCGTTAGAATTTACATCCCCTACACGACCCTGATGCATAAGATTACGGGGGAGAGGGCCCTGCGTGAAATCATAGTGCGAGTGAGCGACTCGACAGATTCTGCTCTGGCTGAGAGCGCTATTGTCAGGCTTTTGGAGCTTAAGAGGGGGCGGAGGGATTTTTTCACCTTCAATCTAGACAGCTTCAAAGAGGCCATCATTGCTAACAAGCGCACCACGACCCTCCTCACCACTTGCGTGGCCCTGATCGCCCTGATTGTCGGTGGCATAGGCGTGATGAACATCATGCTGGTCTCGGTGAGTGAGAGGACGCGTGAGATCGGCATCAGGTCGGCTTTGGGTGCGAGGCGGGGGGATATTTTGGTGCAATTTTTGATCGAGGCGGTGATGATCTGTGTGGTGGGGGCGATCTTGGGCATTTTGCTCTCTTTGGGGATCATTTTTGTTTTCAATCTTTTCGCCCGCGAATTTGAGATGATTTTATCCTTCGGTGCTTTGATGGTTGGAATTTTCAGCTCCGTTTTAATCGGCGTGATTTTTGGCTTTTTCCCCGCTAGGGGCGCTGCGAATTTAAACCCCATCAGAGCCCTTTCTGAGGAGTGAAATGCGAAATTGGATCGTGCTTTTTTGGGGGATTTTTTTGCTAGGCTGCGGGGCAAAGCTAAGCCCGCCCCAAGAGCCGCAAATTCAAGGAGAGCTTCACGCCCATCACGCTTGGTGGAGGGGTTATGGGGATGAGAATTTGGAGGATTTTTTAGAGCTTGTTTTGAAGCATAATAGCGAGGTGAATATCGCCAGAGTTACGCTACTATCAGCGCTTGCGAGGGCGGATTTGATGGATGATGATCTTTATCCTAGCCCGGATGCTAGCATGGGTCTTCATCACAGCAAAAATCTCAATCAAGGCTCTAGCACTAGGACTTTTTCTCATAAATTTGGCCTCAATTATGAGCTGGATATTTACGGCAAGATTATGGATGCGGCGGGGGCGGAGGCATTTAGAGCTAGGGCCAGCGCGTTTGATTTGCAAAGCCTGAGGCTGAGCATCATAAACAGGGCTTTGAACCACATTTTTGAACTGGCATATCTCAACGATGCAAAAAATTTGCTCGATGAACGCGCGGCGAATTTGGAGGAGCTGGTGGGGCTTTATGCGCTCAAATACGAGCTGGGTAGGGCGGAGGAGCTGGAGCTGCTTCATGCCAAGCAAAGTCTCTTGCAAGCGAGGCAAAATCTCTTAAGCAATGCGCAAAATCGCGATCTTGTCCTTAAAAATTTGAAGGATTTGGCGGGTGGAGCGGAGGATTTTTCGCGGCTGGCTTATTTTGAAGAGGTGGGACTGGAAAATTTCAAAATTTTAAGGCCCGATTTTAATATTTCTTTGCAAAATTTGGCCCTTCGTCCGGATGTGAGAGCGAGCTTGGCTAGGCTTAAGGCTGCTTTTAAGGATCATTCTGCCGTGCAAAAAAGCCTTTTACCCAATCTTTCTTTGGGAGGACTTTTAAGTGGCACGGCAGCAGAGCTTAAGGATAGCTTCAGGCTTGAAATTTTAAGCGGAAATGTCGCCCTCTCGCTGCCCTTTTTGGACTATGCCAAGCTGCGTCAAAATATTAAAATTTCGCAATTATCTTACGAGGCTCTGCGCCATGCTTATGAGCGGGATTTACAGGGCGCGATGAATGAATTTGCCCTAGTTTTTAAGGACTATGAGAGCGATGTGAGGGCGCTTGAAAATTCAAGCCTGTCCGTTTTGGAGCAAGAGCGCATAGCTGAGGCCTATTTTGAAAAATACGAGCTGGGAAAGAGTGAGCTGAGTGATTATTTGGAGGCTGAAAGGGCGCTCAATGCCTCAAAAATTGAGCTTTTGAAGGCTAAATTCAAGCTTTTTAAGACCATCAATTCTTACTATCAAATCACAACTTTAGCTGCGGATGAGTGAGGGGGTGAGAAAATTTTCTCGCACTAAAATATCCACGACATCCTTAAACATCGGCAGGGCGCTTTGAGCGGCGTAGTAGCTGTAAGGCTTGGTGGGGTTACGCACTAAAACGCCTATGGTGTAGGCATTGTTAGCGTCATTGGCAAAGCCAAAAAACGAGGAGTTGTAGCGATTGCTCGTGTAGCCCTGCCGCTCTGCTATCCTTGCTGTGCCCGTTTTGCCGCCGATAATGATGCCCTCTGTTTGTGCCTTTTTGCCCGTGCCCTTTTCGATGACATTGATGAGGATTTGCCGCATCGCTCCTGCTGCTTCTGTGGATAGAATTTTTTCTTTTTGGATCGCTCCTAGCTCTGTGAATTTGCCATCTTGATAGAATTTTTCTGCCAGTTGGGGCGCGATAAAATAGCCCTCGTTGTTGAAGACATTATAAGCGCTTAGAAGCTGCATGAAGGTGGTTTTTAGGCCGTATCCATAGCTCAAAACGGACTTTTCGATCTCCCTCAAACGCTTGGGGTTGGGCAGGGTGCCTTTTTGCTCGTAGGGCAAATCGATGCCGCTTTTTTCGCCGAATTTAAAAATCTTTAGCCCC
Organism: Campylobacter sp.; assembly: GCF_030528245.1. Classification (GTDB taxonomy): domain Bacteria; phylum Campylobacterota; class Campylobacteria; order Campylobacterales; family Campylobacteraceae; genus Campylobacter_D. Next base: position 39,518 of record NZ_JAUMZG010000005.1, on the reverse strand, counting down.
GAGATGATTTCCACATTGCTCAAGCGCTTGGCGATTTGGATCATCCCCACATTGGAGGAGAGCGTGATGACCTCCTCAATCGTCATTTTGTTTTTTTTGTGATCATCCTGTATGGTGAAGCGACCGAGCTTGTAGGTGCCGCCGTGGGTGTTGATGAGCTCGTTTGCCTTCAGGCGGCCTAGTTTTAGGGCTGTGGTGAGGATGAAGGGCTTGATGACAGATCCCGCTTCGTAGCTGTATTCTATCGCGCTGGCGTTGAGGACGGATAGATCCTTGCCTCTGTTTTGGGGATTGTAGCGGCGTGAGCTGGCTAGAGCTAGAATTTTTCCCGTTTTGCTCTCCATGATGGCCACGATGATTTCTTGGGCTTTGAGGTCGAGATTTCTTTGATCGATGGCTTTTTCTATGCTCTTTTGAAGCTTTAAAGATACATTAAGATACAGGTCGCAGCCGTTGATTTTCCTTTGTCTGAGTGAGCTGGAATTCAAAATGATATTGCCCCCTATGTCTTTCAGGCCTTGAATTTTCTCATCCTGCAAGGGGCTCAAACACGCATCGTAAGCCCTCTCCAAGCCCTTGACGCCTATATTTTTGAAGATTTCATTTTCCAAGAGCACTCTCGTGTAGCCTATGGCCGGAGTGAGGGAGTCTGTGGTGATGTAGCTCCTGTCCTCTCGGTGCTCTATGATGCTAAGGCCCCTTGTTTCCACGCGGCCGTTGTTGTTGGTGAAGGCCTTGAAAAAGCCCTGAATGTAGAGCTTCTTTGCCAAATCCCTAAGGTAGCTTGCTTGTTTGGAGTTGAGATGGGAGGTGAGGATGAAATTGTGGTTGCGTTTTTTGTGGTTTTGAATTCTTTTTTTGATTTCTAGAATTTGCCTATCGTCAATGCCGCTATAAATTTGAAAAAGCTTTAAAAAAAGCTCGAGCCTGTCTTTTTTGATGCTTCGCAAATCGATCTCAGCGCGGTAAATTTCGCGTGAGCTGGCTAGGGTGAAGTTGTCCTTTGTGATGATGCTGCCCCGGAGGGCTAGGTTGTATTGGTCTTTTTCTGTGTTGGGGATGTGGCGTTTGGAAGTGAGAAAAAAGGTCGAGCTCAAAAAAATTATCATAAACAAAAGCGCCATACAGCAAACGAAGGCTACCTTTGAAACCCTAATTTTTTTGTATTCTGACATTAGGGTTTAAATTTGAGTTCTTGTGATTTCTTTGTAGGCGTTGATCGCTTTATTTCTCACTTCAAGCATGAATTTCATACTGCTCTCTGCCTTATTGATGGCTATGGCGGCTTGATGAAGGTCCTTAACCTGCCCTGTGGCGATATCCGTCATCGCCGCCTCACCGACCTCTTGGGCCTTGTTGAGATCGTCGATTTCATTTTTGAGCATCTTGGCAAATTCGTCGCCGATGTTAGGAGTGTTTTTGGCTCCAGCATCGCCTTTGAGGGCGTTCAGTCTTAAGTCGCTGATCTTATTCATTCTCATCATCCTTTCAGTAAATCAATGGCGCTTTGGGCTATGGTTTTGGCGCTTGTGAATGCGCTGACATTAGCCTGATAGGCTCTTGTGGCCTCTATCAAATCCGACATTTCAATCACAGGATTGACATTAGGATAGGCCACATAGCCTTGTGCATTCGCATCCGGATGGCTCGGATCGTATTTCATGCGAAAGTCCTTATCATCACGCACGACCTTATGAACGACCACGCTCATGATCACAGGCTTGGCGTCCTTTGGCGAGGAGGGGTCATTGAGCGGATTTTCATAGGGCAAAAAATTATTGTTCTTATTGATTTGCTTATTCAAAAGCGCATCGAAATCTGTCGCCCTGAAAATCACCTCTCTCCTCCTGTAGGGACCGCCCTCTGCGGTGCGCGTTGTGTTAGCATTAGCTATGTTGGAGCTAATGACATTCATCCTGAAACGCTGTGCGCTAAGCCCGTATCCGCTGATATCAAAATCACTCAAGTATGCCATAACGAACCTTTAACTTAATTTAGAACTCGCATCGATGATGGAGCTAAAAATATTGCTTTGCTTTCTCAAAACCCCATCAAGTGCCGTAATCATCACCGTGTTTTTGCTAAGCTCTGTCGTCTCTACATCCAAATCCACAGTGTTGGCATCATTCCTCGCTAAATGCCCGTCCCTCAAATAAATCGTGGATTTGTTGGGGTCGGGGAATTTCCAAGGCTTTTGATGCCCGGCGGCTGTGTTAGCTAGCTCAAGCTCTTTTTTAGTTTCTCTTTTGAAAATTTCATTGGCGCGATTGACCAAAGCCGTTTCAAACTCTATATCTCTGGACTTGTAAAAGGGGGTGTCGACATTGGCGAGGTTGGAATTAATGAGCTGATTTCTCAAATTCCTACCCGCTAAGGCGCTATTTACAAGCTCTTTTGACTTGAATGGATTTATCATCTCTTCTCCTTAAATTTTCAAAATTACAAGCAAATATCGTTCCAAATTTTATTTTTGCGCATTGACGGCCCTGTTGTGATCCTTCAAATTCTTGCTGAAAATGTGCCTCCCCGTGCCCCTATCACGCACAAAATAAAGATAATCCGTCTTCGCCGGAAAAATCGCCGCGCGAATCGCCGCTAAGGACACATTGCAAACCGCCGTTGGTGGCAAGCCCTCAAATTTGTAGGTATTATAGGGGCTATTGTCCTCTTTGATCCTTTGCGGCGTTACCTTGGTGTGTGAGTGGATTCCATAGTTCAAAGTGCCGTCCATTTGCAGCTTCATCCCTATTTTGAGGCGATTATAAATCACGCTGGCCACAAGGGGCATTTCCGCCTCACTGGCCGCTTCTTTTTGTATCACCGAGGCGGTGATGAGGTATTGATACCACTTTTTCGCATTATATTCTCCAAATATCTTTTGCGCGGTTTGTTTGTGGCGATTTTGCGCGTATTTTAGCAGCATTGCGATGAGCAAATCCTCCGTGATCCCCCTTGGAATTTTATAGGTTTCAGGGTAGAAAACCCCCTCAGTATAAGGACTCTGTCGCCCAAAAGCCTCCAAAAGCTTTTCTTGGTTTAAATTTAACGTTTTAGCCACGCTTTGTAAAAAAACCACGCTCGTTTCTCCGGGGATGAGGGTTATGCTCTCAACGGCGGCCTTTGAGACAGTGAGCCTGTGTAAGAATTCCGCGCGATTAAGCGTTTGCGAGCCTATGTCTATCCAGCCAGATTGCGGATGTCCTAGGAAAAATAGAATGTATTTATCCACAGGGCTCAAGTCGTAATGATTTTGTTTCAAATGTGTTATAATCTGCGACACAGAGCCTTTGGGGATATAAACCACCGAATCGCTTGGCATGGGCTTGGCCAAATAATAAAAAATCCCTAAGATAAAAAACAAAAAGAAATGGCAAGAAATGAAAAAAATTTTATACTTTTTTTTGGGGATCGTTGGGTTGTTTTCAGCCTCATTTTTTGCGCTTAAAAATGGAATTTCCATAGCCAGCATCCATTTTGATTTTTTAAAATTGGAGCAATTGTATATTAAGTTGGATAATAAACTCACCCTGCGTGCGCAAAATATCATCATCGCTGAGCGTGAGGATAATGCGAGTTTGAACGAGAATTTACCGGTCTCCAAGGAGCTTGTGAAAATCGCTCAAAATTTGGACCTTCTTTATGCCTTTGTAAAGGAAATTCAAATAGAAAATTTACATTTCAAAGAGCGACGGGCAAAAATTCTTTTTAAGGATGATGAATTTTTCTTGGACGGGGATTTGTTTTTTTTGCATTTCGCCCTGCATTCTGAGGGGAAAAATTTAAGGGCTAGGATTAAGGAGCTCTTTGTTAAAGATTACGGCGTTAGCATTGAGGGGGATTTGAGCGTCAATACCAAAAGCGGCTTTTATCATTTCAGGGGCAATGCTTCATCTGAGGATCTTGATTTCAACGCCACCCTTTCTTACAAGGACAATCAGCTAGCCTATAAATTCCACGATGTCAGCATCAAAAACATCCACGCCCTCGCCCAAAATTTACGCCCCCACATCGACTTGCCCCAAGAGCTTCAATTATGGCTTCTTGAAAAGACAAGGGCGTCTTTTTATCATTTGGATGATTTGCAGGGCTTTGTGGATTTTAAGCGGGATGCGTTTTATTTTGACGAGCTTAACGCCACAGGCTTTGCTAACGATGTGGAGCTTAGGCTTGATGGGGGGATGTCGCCCATTAAAATTCCAAAACTCAAAATGAAGCTGGCCAAACAAAGGCTTAATTTCACCTTCGCTAAGGCCACTTATAAAAATGCGGATTTGAGCGGGAGCAAGGTCTATCTTTATGATATTTTGAATGAGGAAAACATTGGAATTTATCTGCACATCAGGTCCGAAAATATGATTTTTGACGCTGATTTGGCGCGAGCCTTAAAGCCATACGGCATCACTCTACCCTTTCATCAAAAAAGCGGAAAGCTCAGGGCAGATTTTGAGCTCAAGGCAGATTTTTTCGCCCCTTCAAAGCCAAGCTATAGCGGCGCCTTCGTGCTGGATGATGCGGCTTTATCGCTAGCCGATTTTAGGGTCCAAAAGGCCAAAGTGCTGCTTAAAGATGGGAATTTAAGCATAGAAAACGCGAGCATAAGCAATGGCTTTTTGGAGGCGGATTTTAATGCGCAGATTGATTTGGAGCGGCAAAATGGCCTTTTTGATGCGCAAATTTCACGGCTTCATTTTGCAGAAATTTTTGACATGCGGGAGCAAAAAGTCCTGCTGCATTTGGATTATGCAGATGGCCCCAAACTCGCCGCCAAGGCTTGGAATTTAAACGCGGATTTCACCCAGGGGCTTGAGCTTCATGCTGGGGATTTGAGCGTCCTTTTGCCCCATTTCATCCCGGCGAAGAAAATCGCCCTTGAGTCCGTGCAGAGCCTACACTATAAAAGTCCCGATTTTATCGACTTTAGTCTGCAAATCAACAACGCCTCCTTTGGGGAAAAATTCTTCATCGATGGCAAGACGCCCTATGTGCAGGATAGCTTTAGCGTTTCAAAACAAAAAAATCGCATTGTATTTGATTCCAAAAGCAAGCTCATCAGTGGAATTTTTGATGAAGAGGGCAAGGAGCTTCATCTAAAAAATTTAAGCTACATTTACAAAGACAGCGGCGAGGGCGAGAATTTTGACCTGCAGGGCAATCAGCAAAACATCAAGCTGAGCGGGACGAATGTGGGGGTGATCTTGCCAGACTTTAATAAGACCTTAAAATTTGACCAGCTGGAGGCCTCGCTCGAGGGCAGCGCTCTAAGGGCTAAGGCCAACAGAAAGGGCGCTACATTCAGTCTGTTTTATGCGCCGGAGGATTTTTACCTGAGGGCTAAGGATATGGATGATGAATTTTTGGACACCTTCTTACAAAAAGAGGCCTTTAAGGATGGGCTTTTTCACCTTGATGTCAGGGGGAGTGGGGTGGATTTTTTCGAGGGGCATTTTGACATTGAAAACACCTACATTAAGGACTTGAAGGGCATCAATCAGCTCATCACCTTCATAGACACAGTGCCAGCGCTTGTGATGTTTAAAAGCCCTAAATTCAACACAAAGGGCCTGCATCTGCGCGACGGTAAGGTTATCTTCAACCGCAAAAAAGACCTGCTGAGCTTTGAGGCCATCAATCTCAACGGCGACAATGTGGATTTATTTGGACTGGGGAGTGCGAATTTGCGCCTTGGCACCATTGATTTGAATTTGGAGCTCAAAACCCTAAAATCATCCTCTGATGTGATTTCTAAAATCCCCATCGTCAATTATGTCATTTTGGGAGAGGATCAAGAAATCAGCACGAACATCAAGGTCGATGGCAGCTTGGAGGATCCTGATTTTCACACGCAAATTCTATCCGACACTCTCAAAACGCCCTTCAATTTGATAAAAAACATCATCGAGCTTCCCAAAAATTTGTTCGATCAGCCGCGCCAATCGAGTCAATAAATATAAAACAAAGTTTAAATTTTCTCTTGTATTTTTTTTGGATTCTATTATACTTTCAAGCGTTGACGATGAAATATAAATTTTAAGGAAAAAAGATGCACATCACTTACACCCTCACCGATGAATCTCCCGCACTTGCGACCTACTCCTTTCTTCCCATTGTCAGAGCCTTTTTGAGCCGAGCGCATATAAGGGTTGAAAGCTCCGATATTTCTTTATCGGGACGGATTATCGCTGAGTTCAGCGAGGGTTTGAGGGAGGAGCAAAGGTGCGAAAACGCTCTAGCGAATTTGGGCAAGCTTGTAGAAAAAGCGGATGCCAATCTCATCAAAACGCCCAACATTTCCGCCTCCATCCCCCAGCTCAAAGCGGCGATTAAGGAGCTACAAGAAAAGGGCTATGTGTTACCAAATTACCCAGACGAGCCGAAAAATGAAGAGGAAATTCAAGTCAAATCCCGCTATCAAAAAATTCTGGGCTCAGCCGTCAATCCTGTCCTGCGTCAGGGCAATTCAGACCGCCGCTCCACAAGGGCTGTGAAGGACTATGCGCGTAGCAATCCTTACAAATTCGCAGAATTCAGTCCCGCTTCCAAAAGCCTGATTTCCTACATGAAGGGGGGGGATTTTTTCTCCAATGAAAAGGCAGTTTTGATCGAGGATGAAACGATGGCACACATAGAATTTGAAAGCGAAGGCGGCGAGGTGGAAATCCTAAAAGATAAAATCAAGCTTGAAAAGAACGAAATTTTAGACGCTAGCTTTATGGATGTGCAAAAATTGCAAGAATTTTACGCCGACCAAATCGAGCTTTGCAAAAAAGAGGGTCTGCTTTTGTCCCTGCACCTTAAGGCGACCATGATGAAGGTGAGCGATCCGATCATTTTCGGCTATGCGGTTAAGGTTTATTTTAGGGAGCTTTTTGAGGAATTTAAAGAGGAATTTGAAAGGCTAGGCATCAATGCTAACAACGGAATTTCTGAGCTTTTAAGCAAGATAGAAAATTCCACAAAAAAAGCAGAAATCCTCAAAAAATACCAAAGCATTTTAGAAAATTCCGCCGAGCTTTCCATGGTGAATTCGGACAAAGGCATCACCAACCTCCACGTGCCAAGCGATGTCATAGTCGATGCCTCCATGCCCGCCATGCTAAAAAACGCCGCCAAGCTTTGGGACAAAAAGGGCGCAGAGCGCGACACCAACGCCCTCATCCCTGATAAGACCTACGCGACCATTTATGAGGCGGTTTTGGAGGACCTGCATCAAAACGGCACGCTCGATCCCGCGCGACTGGGCAGCGTCTCCAATGTCGGCTTGATGGCCAAAAAAGCCCAAGAATACGGCTCTCACGACAAGACCTTCATCGCGAAATCTAAGGGTAAATTTAGAGTGGTGGCTGCGGGGAAAATTTTGCTCGAGCACAGCGTGAATCGCGGCGACATTTACAGGGTCAATGAGGCCAAATTTGACGCGGCGATAAACTGGATCCATTTGGGCATAGAAAGGGCGGATTTGAGCGGCTCGGAGGCGATTTTTTGGCTCGATGAAAACAGGGCGAGCGATAGACTTATGATAAATTTGGTGCGAAAAACACTGAAAGAAAAGGGCAAAAACATAGCCATTCTAGCTCCCAAAGACGCCTGCCTCAAAAGCCTAGCACTCATTCGCGCGGGCAGGGATGTCATCTCCATCACGGGCAATGTTTTGCGCGATTATTTGACCGATTTGTTCCCCATTTTAGAGCTTGGCACGAGTGCGAAAATGCTCTCCATCGTGCCGATGCTAAAGGGCGGGGCGATGTTTGAGACGGGAGCTGGGGGCTCAGCGCCCAAGCAGGTCGAGCAGCTTGTCGAGGAGAATCATCTGCGCTGGGATAGCTTGGGGGAATTCTTAGCCCTGCAGGCAAGCTTAGAATTTTACGCCAACAAACGCAGCTCAAACAAGGCTAGGGTTTTAGCCGACTGCCTCGATGAGGCCATAGCACAGTGGCTTGAGGAAAATAAGGCCCCCTCGCGCAAAGTCGGCGAGGACGACAACCGCACGAGCCATTTTTACCTAGCCCTATACTGGGCAAATCACCTCGCAAGGCAGGCAAGCGATGTAGAGCTGCAGAGCTTTTTCAAAGACATCGCGCTAGAACTTAGCTCCCATGAAGAAAAAATCAGAGCCGAATTTAACGGCGCTCAAGGCGTGAGGGTGGATTTGGGCGGCTATTATAAATTTGACGACGAAAAGGCGGATAAAATCATGCGTCCGAGCGCTAGTTTCAACGCCATCATTGAAAAGATAGGCAAGCGATGAAAATCACCATTATCGGCGCTGGCAATGTCGGCTCGAGTCTGGCTTACGCTTTGATTTTGCGGGAATTTGCTCGAGAGCTCGTTTTGATAGACATCGATGAGAATTTGCTTTTGGCGCGTGAGCTTGAGCTCTCCCAAAGCATCGCGGCCCTAAATTTAGACATCAAACTCAGCTGCACGAGGGACTATGAGCTTAGCAAAAATTCCGCCGTGGTTGTTTTTGCGGCGGGTTTTGCGCGAAAGGATGGACAAAGCAGGGACGAGCTTTTGGGGCTTAATGCTAAAATTTTACTGGATTGTGCTGGGAAGATTAAGGCATTCAACGATAACCCCCTTTTCATCGTGCTGACCAACCCTGTGGATTTTTTGCTCAACGCCCTTTATGAAAGCGGAATTTTTGGCGCGAAAAACATTGTCGCCATGGCTGGAGTGCTGGATAATGCGCGCTTTAAATACGAGCTGGCTAAAAAGTTTGGGGTGGGGATGTGCGGCATCGATACGCGGCTCATAGGCTTTCACAATGATGATATGGTTTTGCTAAAATCCCACACTCGCGTGAAGAATCAAAGCTTGGATGAAATTTTGAATGAAGAGGATTTTGAAGAGGTGGAAAACGAGGTCAAAACGGGCGGCGCGAAGGTGATCAAGCATCTTAAAACCTCGGCCTTTCTGGCGCCAGCGAGTGCCTGTGTGCGTATGCTTGAAGCGATGCGGAGTGGGGAATTTTTACCGATGAGCGTGATCTTGCACGGGGAATTTGGAGTGCGAGGCAGGGCGCTTGGGGTGATGGCGCGGCTTGGTTTGGAGGGGGTGGTGGAGATTTTGCCTCTAAATTTGAGCGCTCAAGAGCAAGAAAAACTAGAAAGATCTTTCATCAAATATCAATACAAGGAGAGTTAATGAACATACACGAATATCAGGCGAAAGCTATTTTTGCGGAAAATGGAGTGCCGACCTTGCGTGGTAAGGTGGCCTTTAGCGTGGAGGAAGCGGTGGCAAATGCTAAGGAGCTTGGCGGCTCTGTGTGGGCGGTGAAGGCGCAAATTCACGCTGGCGGGCGGGGTCTTGGCGGGGGTGTGAAGATCGCCAAAAATTTGGACGAAGTAAAAAGCTACGCCGCGCAAATTTTGGGCATGACCCTAGTCACGCATCAAACAGGCCCTGAGGGCAAGCTCGTGCAAAAGCTCTACATTGAGGGCGGGGCTAACATCGTCAAGGAGTATTATTTGGCGATTTTATTCAACAGAATGGCCGAGCAAATCACCATCATCGCCTCGAGCGAGGGCGGCATGGACATCGAAAAAGTCGCTAAGGAAAGCCCGGAAAAAATCGCCAAGGTCGGCATCGATGCGCAGATTGGCTTTAAGCTTTTTCACGGGCTTGAAGTGGCGAAGGTTTTGGGGCTGGATAAGGACGAGAGCAAAAAACTCATCGCGATGATAGAAAAACTTTACAAGCTTTATATGCAAAAAGATATGAACATGCTTGAAATCAACCCTCTCATTAAAACGGCCGAGGGTGAATTTTACGCCCTGGATGCGAAGTGTAGCTTTGATGATAGCGCGCTTTATCGTCATGAAGACATCGCCGCGCTTAGGGACGAGAGCGAGGAAAATCCTGCCGAGCGCGAGGCGGGAGAATTTGGACTGAGCTATGTCAAGCTTGATGGCGATGTGGCCTGCATGGTGAATGGGGCGGGACTTGCGATGGCGACGATGGACATTATCAACTACAGCGGCGCAAAGCCTGCGAATTTCTTGGATGTGGGCGGGGGTGCATCGCCACAAACCGTGGCGAAGGCTTTTGAAATCATCCTGCGGGATAAAAATGTCCGCGTGATCTTCATCAACATTTTCGGCGGCATCGTGCGCTGTGATAGGATCGCGAATGGAATTTTGGAGGCGACCAAAAATGTCGAGGTGAATGTCCCCATCGTGGTGCGACTGGACGGCACGAATGCGACTGAGGCGAAGGAAATTTTGGAGAATTCAAAACTCAAAAACATCAAGGCAGCGACCAGCCTCAAAGAGGGCGCGGCCTTGGTGAAAAGCTTGGTAGGATAAGGACAAAAAATGAGCATTTTAGTGGATAAAAATACGAAGGTTATCGTTCAGGGTTTTACGGGCAAGGAGGCGACCTTTCACGCCGAGCAGTGTATGGCTTATGGGACGCAGATTGTGGGGGGCGTAACGCCTTTTAAAGGGGGGCAGGAGCATTTGGGCAGGCCTGTTTTCAACACAGTCAGCGAGGCGGTTAGCGCCACTGGGGCGCAGGTGAGCCTCATTTTCGTCCCTGCTTTTGCCGTGGGCGATAGCGTGATAGAGGCCGCCGATGCGGGGATAAAGCTCGCCGTTGTGATCACCGAGCATACGCCCGTGAAGGACATGATGTTTGCCAAGCAATACGCCAGCAAAAAGGGGATGAAGATCATAGGCCCCAACTGCCCTGGCATCATCACCTCAGAGGAGTGTAAGCTGGGCATCATGCCGGGCTTTATTTTCAAAAAGGGCTGCGTGGGTTTGATTTCAAAATCGGGCACCCTAACCTACGAAGCGGCCAATCAAGTCGTGCAAAGTGGGTATGGAATTTCCACCGCTGTGGGCATAGGAGGCGATCCCATCATAGGGCTTGCTTATAAAGAATTGCTCAGTGAATTCCAACAAGACGATGAAACGAAAGCCATCGTGATGATAGGCGAAATCGGCGGGAGCTTGGAGGTGGAGGCGGCTAAATTCATCAAAGAAAACATCACCAAGCCTGTGGTGGCCTTCATCGCGGGAGCGACCGCACCTAAGGGCAAGAGAATGGGACATGCCGGGGCCATCGTGGGAAGTAGCGATGAGAGTGCGGCGGCGAAGAAGGAAGCTTTGAGGAGTTATGGGATTTTTGTTGTGGATTCTCCGGCCTTAATCGGCGAAGAAATTCAAAAAATACTAAAGGATAAATGATGAGTTTGGTGGCTCCAAAGAATACGCCCGTTTGGGTGGATGAGAGCAGGTGCAAGGCGTGCAATATCTGTGTGAGCTACTGCCCTGCTGGGGTTTTGGCGATGCGCGATGATGTCCATGCTGTTTTGGGACAGATGATAGAGGTTGTCCATCCCGCATCCTGTATAGGCTGCACGGATTGCGAGACGCATTGTCCCGACTTTGCAATCATGGTGGCAAAAAGGAATGAATTTAAATTCGCAAAACTCACCCCAGAGGCGAAAGAAAGAGCTGCTGCGGTGAAAAATAACCGATACAGAAAATTGGCTTAGGATGGGGAAATGAGAGAAGTTATAGCAACGGGAAATGTTTTAATCGCAAGGGCTGCGATCGAGTGCGGGTGTAAATTTTTTGGAGGCTATCCCATCACCCCGAGCTCTGAAATCGCTCACGAATTGAGCCATATGCTCCCCGCAAATGATGGCACTTTCATCCAGATGGAAGATGAAATTTCGGGCGTGAGTGTCGCCATCGGCGCGGCGATGAGCGGGGTCAAGGCCATGACGGCAAGCTCAGGCCCTGGCATCTCGCTGAAAGCCGAGCAAATCGGACTGGCCTTCATCGCTGAAATTCCACTAGTCATCGTCAATGTCATGCGCGGCGGCCCCTCGACGGGGCTTCCTACCCGTGTGGCGCAAGGGGATTTACTCCAGGCCAAGGCGCCCACGCATGGGGATTTTGCTAGCATCGCCATCGCGCCGGCCTCTTTGGAGGAGTCCTACACGGAGACGATTAGGGCCTTTAATTTGGCGGAGAAATTTATGACACCGGTGTTTTTGCTGATGGATGAGACCGTGGGGCATATGAACGGCAGGGCACTTTTGCCAGACCTAGAGGATGTGGAGATCATTAACCGTAAGAAATTTAGCGGCGATAAAAAGGACTACAAGCCTTACGCGGCTGGGGAAAATGAGGCCGCGACCCTGAATCCTTTCTTCGAGGGCTATCGCTATCACATCACGGGGCTTCATCACGGGGATATAGGCTTTCCCACTGAGGACGGGGCTCTTGTGAAAAAAAATATAGAACGCCTTATCGGTAAGGTGAAAAATAATAGCGATGAAATTTGCACCTACGAAGAGTATCAAATGGACGATGCAGAATTTTTGATCATCGCTTATGGAAGCGTGAGCCGCTCGGCGAAGGAGGCCATCCATCGCTTGAGGGAGCAGGGCATTAAGGCTGGGCTTTTCCGACCCATCACGCTTTATCCAGTGGCGGAGAAAAAAATCGCCCAAGTGGTGGCTAAATTTAAAAAGGTCTTGGTGAGTGAGCTTAATATGGGGCAGTATTTGGAGGAGATTGAGCGGGTGAGTTCGCGGCGTGATTTTATCAGTCTGCACCGTGCGAATGGGCGCCCCATCACGCCGAGTGAGATTATGGCCAAAGTAAAGGAGAATTTGTAATGGCGTTTGATTATGATGAGTATTTGAGGGCGGATAAACTACCGACTCAGTGGTGCTGGGGCTGTGGTGATGGGGTCGTGCTAAAGTGCATCATTAGGGCGATTCAAAAGTTGGGCTGGAGTATGGATGATGTTTGTTTGGTTTCGGGCATTGGGTGCAGTGGGAGGATGAGCTCTTATGTCAATTGCAATACCGTGCATACCACGCACGGCAGGGCTATCGCCTACGCTACGGGCATCAAGCTCGCTAACCCAACCAAGCATGTCATCGTCGTAAGCGGTGATGGCGATACTTTAGCCATCGGGGGTAATCATACCATCCACGGCTGCCGTAGGAATATTGATTTGACGCACATTGTGATTAATAATTTCATCTACGGGTTGACAAATTCTCAGACCTCCCCCACAACACCCAAGGGCTTTTACACTGTCACGGCACAATTTGGCAATATTGATCCCAATTTTGACGCCTGTGAGCTTACCCGTGCGGCGGGGGCCTCTTTTGTCGCTCGGGGCAATATCATCGAGGCGGTTAAGCTTGAGAATTTGATTTACAAGGCTTTGGCGCATAGGGGCTATAGTTTTGTGGATGTGTTTTCAAATTGTCATATCAATCTGGGGCGAAAAAACAAAATGGGCGAGGCTGTGGCGATGCTGGAGTGGATTAAAAATCTCGTGGTGGATAAGTCCAAATTTGAGGCCTTGAGTGCTGAGGAGCGCAGGGGAAAATTCCCAACCGGTGTGCTTTATGAGGATGATACGCAGCCTGAGTACTGCCACGCGTATGAGGAGGTGCGCCGCGCGGCGAAAGAAAAAAGAATGGTGGATTTGGGGGCGCTAAAATGAGGTATCAGTTGAGATTTGGTGGTGAGGGCGGACAGGGCGTCATCACGGCGGGTGAAATTTTGGCCGAAGCAGCGATTAAAGAGGGTCGCCAAGCCTTCAAAGCCTCCACTTACACCTCGCAAGTACGTGGGGGACCTACGAAGGTGGATATCATCATTGATGAGGATGAAATTTTATTTCCCTACGCGACGGAGGGGGAGATTGACTTCATGCTTTCAACGGCAGATAAAGGCTACAAAGGCTTTCGCGGCGGTGTGAAGGGAGGGGGGATCATAGTCATCGAGCCTAATTTGGTGCATCCGGAGAGTGAGGATTATCAAAAATGGCAAATTTTTGAAATCCCCATCATCACAATCGCTAAGGACGAGGTGGGAAATGTCGCCACGCAATCGGTGGTGGCGTTGGCTATCGCTGCCTTTATGAGTAAGTGCATTGATTTGGAGCTTTTAAAAGAAACGATGCTGCACATGGTGCCGCCTAAAACTCGCGAGGCAAACGCGAAGGCCTTTGACCTAGGCGTGAAGTATGCTAAAGAGACAAGGGCTACAACTTAGCAGGATGTTGAATCCTGCGTTTTATAATATTTTTTTTAATAAAGAAAAGCTGGTTGTAAGGATGGATAAAGCATAAATAGAGAGTAAAAATTTGAGATGCGATTTGATGTTTATTTTATTAAGAAATTGAATACCCATCAATACACCTATCATTGATGATATACCTATCAAGATGCCTTTTTTCAAAATTTCAAAATTAAGGATATCAAAATAAAAAAATGATATTGTGCCCGATAAAGAAGCAAAAAGAACAAATAATAGGGAGCTTGATGCAATTTTTTTACTATCATAACCCAAGAAATAAGCAAGAATGGGACCTATTAAAAATCCTCCTCCAATGCCTAAAGAAATTGCAAAAATGCCTACAAAAATTCCGACAAAAAGTAAAATTATGTTTTTTGCAAACAATATTTTTTTAGCAACGAGTATTTTTGGTCGTATATTGAAAGCATATTGTGTGAAAAAAATTATACTCACACACAAAAAAATACAAATTAATTCTAAATCTGAAATATAGTTTAAAATTATAGCACTAAAACCTGCTCCCAAGAATCCACCTAAACCTATAAAAACACCATCTTTTAAATCGATTTTTTTATTTTTATAGTGTATAAAAGTCCCAAAGGATGAAGAAAAAACCATTTGAATAACAGAAAGAACGACTGCATCATGCGGGTTCACTCCCAAAATAAACATGGATGGCATAATAATAATGCCGCCTCCTATACCAAAAAGCCCCGATGCTACACCTGAAAATATTCCTAGAAAAATGTAAAAAAAAGCATCATTTGCCATATAGCTATCCTAATGTTTCTTTTATTTGTAATTTTATTCGTACACAAACTACCCAAACAAATTTCTTCCCCTGAAAATAAATCCGCAAAATTTCCCGCATAAACTTCCTATAGCCCCTGATCCTCTCCCCTCTTTGAGCGATGAGGCTGGTTTGATTTTCACAGCTTAGCAAGAGGGGCCTAAAAATCACATTCAAAACCTTATTTTGATGGCTCATATCCATGGCATTATCCACGGCTCTTAGCCAAAATTTTGACGCCTTGATGAATTTTTTCGCCGCAGAGGGTCTTAAAAAATAGCCCTGAGTGCCATTCACATCGCCAAAAGTCAAAATAAAATTCTCATCCAAAGCATAGCTTTTTCTCTCAAAAATATAAAACAAACGCACGTATTCATAGGGCGAAGCGATGATTTTTTCCAGCATTTGCGCCCCTTGCGCCAAAAAAGCCGGGCTAAATTCCACATCATCCTCAAAGACAAAAACGCACTCATCAGCCCGCACACATTCACTCCAAAGCCTGAAATGACTGGCATAGCAGCCCTTTTCGCCCTCGCTCAAAGCCATCCCCAAAAAACGCAGCCACTTGGGAAAATGCGCCGCATACGCCTCATGCTCCCCCGCACTCGCATCCACCCCCCTGAAAAAGCTAAATTCAAGCCTCTCCTCAAGGGCGGGCTGAGCGGCGAAAAGCTTTGAAATTTGCGCTTGCATCGCCTCTTTTCTGTCTTTTGAGCGCTCCAAATTGATGATGAAGGCCCTAAGGCGTTTTGTCCGCATCCTCTGCCCTCAGCTTTTCTAAAGTCCCGCTCGTGCTAAAACCCTCCTCAAAGTCCAAAAGCCGCACCTCTCCAGCCCACTCGCTCCCCACGACCTCCCTGCCCTCATAATCGCCCCCCTTCACCAAAACATCAGGTCTTAGCGCCTTGATGAGCTCCAGGGGCGTATCCTCCTCAAACAGCACGACAAAATCCACAAAATAAAAGGCCCCCAGCATGCAGGCCCTGGCAAATTCGCCATTCACGGGGCGATTTTCCCCCTTCAAGCGCCGCACACTCGCATCAGAATTCAGCCCCACGATTAAAATATCCCCCAAATTTTTAGCCTTTTGCAGGTAGGAAATATGCCCAAAATGCACCACATCAAAGCAGCCGTTGGTGAAAACCACCCTCTTAGCTCCCCTATTTTCCATCAGTTTGACGAGGGCCTGTTGGCTTTTGATCTTTTTTTCAAACGCGCTTTGAGCGAAATTTGCGATCTCCTCCAAGCTCACCGCCACACTTCCGATCCGACTCACCACCACGGCCGCGGCGGCGTTGGCAAATTCGCAGGCTTTCAGGATGCTGACCCCGCAGGCCAGACAAAAGGCAAGGCTTGCGATGACGCTATCCCCAGCACCCGTTACATCATAAACCTCCAAAGCGCGTGCGGGCACCACGCTCAAGGCCCCATCATACACCGCGATGCCATCTTCTGAAAGCGTGATGAGGGCATGGGTGAGGTCATAATTTTTTTGAAGCGCGCGGAGGGCTTTTTCTAAATTTTCTCCCTTCAAATCGGGCATCTTCAAGGCCTCCAAAGCCTCCTTTTTATTGGGCGTTAGCAGGGTCGCGCCCCTGTATTTTGCATAATCGCTCCCCTTGGGATCGATGAGTATGGGAAGCCCCAAATCCCGCGCCTTTTTGACCAGCTCCCGGCAAATTCTAGGCGTCAAAACCCCCTTGGCATAATCACTCAAAACCACCGCCTCAAAGTCCCCCACCACCGCTTCAAATTCTTGCAAAAGCTCATCCTCTAGGGCGATGTCCTCACAGCTTTCATCATCCAGTCTCAAAACCTGCTGAGAATGCGAGATGATGCGGCTTTTGGAGGAGGTTTTGCGCCCCTTTTGCGTGAGAATTTTGCCGCGTAAATTGGCCATCAAAAACTCCCCCGCCTCATCATCGCCCACCACGCTCAAAACAAAAACCTCAGCCCCCAAGGCACTCAAATTCGCGCAGACATTGGCCCCGCCGCCAAGCCTCCAGTCCTCTTTCGTCGTCTTTGCCACCAAAACGGGCGCCTCGGGGCTCACCCTCTCGCACTCACACCAAAGATAAATATCGGCGATCAAATCCCCCACGACCAGAATTTTAGGATGCTTTGAAGCAAGAAATTCAAGCATGGCCTTCCTTTTCAAAAATTCTTTTTATCTCGGGCAAATACGCCCTGATGCCGCTTTCTAAATCAAAACTCGGCTTGAAATTCAGGCCCTCATCCAAAGCGGCCTGAGTGTGGAACTGATAGGCCTTTTGGAAAGGATTTGCAAAATACTCACAAGGCAGGGCCGTGCCAAGCTCTCTTTGCACAATATCGGCGACATTTTGAAAGCTCCAAGCCTTGCCAAAGCCTATATTATAAACTCCGATTTTTGCGCTCAAGGCGGCCAATTCGCACCCATCGCGATAAATTTCATCACTGCCCTCAAAAAGACGCGGACGCTTCGCGCTTAAAATTTGCAAGGCAAGCTGCAAAACCATCGAGGCACTTTTGCCTTTGAAAAATTCATGCCGCCCATAAACATTAAAATAACGAAGCCCTACGATGTGAGCCTTTGCGTAGAATTTTTGCGCCATTTTGTCCATCATCAGTTTGGAGAAGGCGTAGGGGTTTTTGGGCGAGATCGCCCCCACCCTCTGCGGACTGGGACTATCCCCATACACCGAAGCAGAGCTAGCGTAAATGAGCCTGGATCCTAGCCTCAAACTCAGCCCGATAAGCTCCCTGAAGCCGTTGAGATTGGCCCTTAAAATTTCGGCCTGATCGGTGGCGGTGGTATCAGAAATCGCCGCTTGATGGAAGATGACTTCGGGCTTGAAATGGCGAATTTTCCGCAGGCTCCTTCCCGAGCCAATATCGCCCACAAAAAGCTCCCCCTCGTAATTGATAAGATTTTTAAAATGCCCCAAAAACTTGAAATTTCCATTTTCAAAACGCTCCTCGCCTCGCATCCTATCCACCATCAAAATTTCATGCCCTTTTTGCAGGGCAAGGGCTAAATTTGAGCCGATAAAACCCGCCCAGCCCGTGATGAGAATTCTCATTGTTCTTCCTTTTTGATAAAACTTAAAAGTTTTTTCAGGTCCGAAAAATTCTCAAAATACTCCCCCCTCGCGGTGCCGATGAGAAAAAGTCTCCCCACCCCCGCTGCAAGCCCGGCCTGCATGTCGCTGAGCTTATCCCCGATGAAAAGCGAATGCTTCAAATCCAAATCAAAATCCCTCCGCGCGGCCAAAAGCATCCCGGGCTGGGGTTTGCGGCAGGGACAACCCTCCAAATGAGGGCAGTGGTAAATGCGGGTGATCTTGAGGCTCCTTTTGGCAAATTCCTCCCGCATGAAGGCGCTCAAGCGCTCAAAATCCTCCTCAGTGTAGTAGCCGCGGGCGATGCCGGATTGATTGGTGATGACGAAGAGCTCGTAATCCTTTTTTGCGAAAAACGCGCAAAGCTCAAAAATGCCCTCGCAAAATTCAAAATCAGAAATTTTATGGACATATTTTTTATCGACATTGATCACCCCATCGCGGTCCAAAAATAAAGCCTTTTTCATGGGGGAGGATTATAGTCAAAATTTGAACGCGTAAATTAAATACTTGTTAAATATTTATGGGTAAAATCTTGGCATTTCATTCAAAAGGAGAAGTCCATGAAAAAAATTGTCGCTGCTTTAGTTCTAGGCTGTATGGGGGTTTGTGCTTACGCTGCTGATGGCGCGACCCTCTTTAAAAAATGCGCAGTCTGCCACGGAGCGAAGGCGGATAAGGTTTATCTCAACAAGATCCCGCCCCTTAAAAACCTTTCCAGTGCTGAGAGGATGCAGTATATGAAGGAGTACTCGGAGGGCAAGAGAAACGCCTACGGTCAGGGCGCCATCATGAAGATCAATCTCAAGGGCCTGACTGAGGAGGATTTCAAGGCCATCGAAGCCTACATTCAAAGCCTATGATTGCGGTTTTTGAGCCTTTTTCAGGGCTCTTTTTTTGCGATTTTCCAGCTCCACCGCCTCCCTCAAAGCCTCTTCGTCATCGTTGAGGGTTGTGAATTTATAATCATCGTCAAACTGCTTATTTTTAATCCCCCACAGCAAAATCCCAAGCAAAGTGAAAAACACCAGCAAAGAAATCCCTATCATCATCATCAAAACCCAGCTCATCGTCTGATCCTCAGCGCGTTTAAAATCACGACCATACTGCTAAAGGACATCGACAAGGCCGCGATGAGAGGATTGATGAGCCCCCAAAAAGCAAGGGGAATGGTCAGGGCGTTATAGCCCAGCGAAAAGGCTAAATTTTGCTTGATGATTGTGAGCGTGTTTTTAGAAAGCTCCAGAGCGGTTTTGAGGGAGGACAGATCGTTTTTCATCAGCACGAGATCGCTATTTTCAAGCGCCAAATCACTCCCCTCCCTCAGCGTGATCGCCACCGCCGCCCATTTTAGCGCTAGGGCATCATTGACCCCATCCCCCACAAACAAAACCCTATGCCCCGCCTGAGTGAGTTTTTGAATTGCTTGCATCTTACCCTGCGGACAAAGCGCGGCCCTAAAACGTGAAATCCCGAGCTCGTGGGCGATTTTGGCCACCGCTTTTTCGTTATCACCGCTTAAAATCATCACCGCCTTTTTCTGCGCCACAAGATAGCGCACAAGCTCCCCGGCCCCCTCACGCAAAACGCTCTCAAGGCTGAAAAAAGCCAGAATTTCTCCATTTTTCGCAAGGATAAAATGCGTCCCCAAAAATTCCCTCCCCACGCTCACACCCTGCTCCTGCAAAAATTTCTCACTCCCCCCCACGAAAACATCCCCCTCCAAGCTCGCACGAATCCCCCTCGCGCTGATATTTTGCACCCCCTCAAACAAAACCCCCTCCTCACGCGCGCCTCTTTTTTGCAAAAATTCCGCCACGCTTACGGCCACTGGATGCTTGGAAAGGCTCACAAAGGCAAAAAGCGTGTTCAAATTCACGCCCTCGCGAAGATAAAAATCGCAAATTTCAAGTCTAGCCTTGGTCAAAATCCCCGTTTTGTCAAAGACGACAAAATCGCATTTGTTTAAATTTTCAATCACCCCGCAATCCTTAAAAAGTATGTGCGCCCTTAGGGCCCTGCCCAGGGCGATGAGATTGCTGACCGGTGTGGCGAGGGCGAGGGCACAGGGGCAGGCGATGATGAGGAGGGAGAGGGCGTTGATGAGTGCGAATTCCACGCCCTCTCCTCGGTAAAAAAACCAAAACGCAAAGCACAAGAACGCAAGGGCTAAAACCACGGGGGAAAAATAGGCGCTGACCTCACTCACTAAGGCTGAAAGCTGCGTTTTTTTCGTGCTGGCAAGCTCCAAAAGCCTGATGATTTGCGCGAGTTTTGAGTCCGCGTAGGGCTTGGTGGCCTGATACTCCACCCTGCCATCTAGCACCAAGCAAGCAGAATCGATCGCATCCCCCGCCCTCACAAGTCTGGGCACCGACTCGCCGTTTAGGGAGGCGCTATCCACGCTGGCCTCGCCCCTAAGACAAAGCCCATCGATGAGAATTTTATCCCCCGCTCTTAGCAAGATCACATCGCCGGGGCGGATTTTTGAGACCTCGCAGGGGCGAAATTCCCCCCCGCTCAAGGCCCAAACCTCCCTTTGCAAAAAATCATTCAAGCCATCCAGAGTGTCTAGAGCCTGCTTCTTGCTAAAAAGCTCCAAATAGCGCCCCACAAAAACGAAGCAAATGATCATCGCCACCGAGTCAAAATACACCTCCCCCGCCCTGGAAAACATCGCCCACACAGAATAGCCGTAGGCAAGGCTGGCCCCGCTGATGATGAGGGCGTCCATGTTTAAAGCTCTATTTTTCAAGGATCTCAGGGCGCTTTTGTAAAAGTGTGAGCCCGTGTAAAAAAGCACGGGGCTAGCGAGGATGAATTCAGCGAAATTTAAAATATCCTTCGCGTCCCTTTGCATCGTGTCAAAAAAGCCAGCATACTTTGCCACAGCGACCCACATGACATTCATCACGCAAGCGATGGCGACGATCATTTTGGCGTAAAATTCACGCTTTAGACGCTCCGCTTTTTGAGAGGCTTGGTGCGGATTGAAGGCGCTGGCCCGATAGCCTATGCTCTCAATGAGGCTTAAAATTTGCTTCAAATTGATCAGATCCTCATCAAAAACAATGCGCGCCTTATGGCTGAGATGATTGAGCTCAAGCTCCAAAATCCCCTCTTGGCGGATGAGAATTTTTTCATTCAGCCACACGCAGGCCGCACACTCGATGCCGTGGATGAGGAGATAAATTTCGCTAAGGCCCTCCTTGGTGCGCGTGATGAAGTCCTCATAATTTTTCCTCTCCTTAGAGGGCAAAACGGGCTGTAAGCTTTGCGTGCCAAGCCTTTGGTAAAATTCCTCCAAGCCCTCAGCGTGCAAAATTTCCCACACGCCCACACAGCCCCTGCAGCAAAAAAATTTACCCCCCACCTCCATCATCGTCTCTTTTTTAAAGTCCAGTCTGCAGTGCTCGCATCTCATTTTTGCTCTTTTTGAAACGTTTGCATCCATTATAAATAAATTTGACAAAAAATATTTTTTTTAATTAAAATCCTGCCCTAAAACTGCCAAATCTTACCAGAGGACTTCATGGAAAAAGAAAAAAAATACCAACGAACGCACATTCCCGTCGAGGGATATAAAATTGAAGATTTAAAAATTTTAAGTTTGGAAAATTTAATCAAAATCGCCAACGAATACGAAATAGAAAATCCCAGAGAGCTTCGCCGTCAAGAGTTGATTTTTGAAATTTTAAGGACCCAGACCAAAAAGGGCGGGTTTATATTATTCACAGGGATTTTAGAGTTATCCAGCGAGGGCTATGGCTTTTTAAGAGGCGTGGATGCCATCCTGAGCGACAGTGTCCATGATGCCTATGTCTCCAACTCACAAATCCGCAAATTTGCCCTGCGCGTGGGCGATATCGTTACCGGGCAGGTTCGAGAGCCCAAGGATCAGGAAAAATACTACGCCCTTTTGAAGATCGAGGCGATCAACTACATGCCGCTGAAGGAGGCGCGTGAGCGACCGCTTTTTGACAACCTCACGCCCATTTTCCCCACAGAAAAAATTCAACTAGAATACGAAAGCATGAAGCTCACGGGTAGGGTTTTGGACCTTTTCACTCCCATAGGAAAGGGGCAAAGAGGCCTCATAGTCGCCCCGCCGCGCACAGGAAAAACGGAGCTGATGAAAGAGCTAGCCGCCGCCATCGCTAAAAACCACCCCGATATGCAGCTCATCGTGCTTTTGGTGGATGAGAGGCCTGAGGAGGTTACGGATATGCAGCGCTGTGTGAAGGGGGAGGTTTTCAGCTCGACCTTTGATCTGCCAGCCTACAATCATGTGCGCGTGGCCGAGCTTGTCGTGGAAAAGGCCAAGAGGATGGTTGAGATGGGTAAGGATGTGATCATTTTGCTCGATAGTATCACGCGCCTTGCGAGGGCTTACAACACCGCCACACCAAGCTCGGGTAAGGTTTTGAGCGGGGGCGTGGATGCCAATGCCCTGCACAAGCCCAAGCGCTTTTTTGGCGCCGCGCGAAACATAGAAAACGGGGGCTCGCTAACCATCATCGCCACCGCCCTCATCGACACGGGCTCACGGATGGATGATGTGATTTTTGAGGAATTCAAAGGCACGGGAAATAGCGAAATCGTGCTGGATAGAAGCATCTCCGATCGCCGCATTTACCCGGCTATCAACATCATCAAATCAGGCACGAGAAAGGAGGAGCTCCTCCAAGGCGTGGCGACCCTGCAAAAAATCTGGGCGATCCGCTCTGCCATCTCGCAAATGGACGATGTGGAAGCCTTGAAATTTCTCTATTCTAAGATGCTTAAAACGAAAGACAATGTCGAGCTTTTGTCCATCATGAATGAATGAGCGGGGACGGTTTACATTTGGCTGACAAGCGGGGCGGCGTTTTGTCTGGGTCGTTAAAAATTTAAATTTAAAATTCAAAACCCCATCGAAGAGACGATGAGGGCGTTTAAAAAAGGAAAACAAATGCTCCAAGCCCTAGCCATCAAATACCGCCCTAAAACCTTCGACGCGCTCATAGGCCAAAAGGCCGTCTCCGTGAGCCTCAAATTCGCCCTGAGCGCAAAGCGCCTCGCTCATGCCTATCTTTTTTCGGGGCTTCGGGGCAGCGGCAAAACCTCAAGCGCTAGGATCTTCTCTCGCGCTCTGGTGTGCGATGAGGGGCCGGGTGAGAATCCTTGCGGAATTTGCAAGCAATGCCTAGCCGCCCTGGAGGGCAAACACATCGACATCATAGAAATGGACGCGGCGAGTAATAGAGGGCTTGAGGACATACAGGGCCTCATCGAGCAGACCAAATACGCCCCCGCGATGGCGCGCTTTAAAATTTTCATCATCGACGAGGTGCACATGCTCACCACTCAAGCAGCCAACGCCCTGCTAAAGACCCTAGAAGAGCCGCCAAGCTATGTCAAATTCATCCTCGCTACGACAGATCCGCTCAAGCTGCCCGCCACCGTGCTTTCACGCACGCAGCATTTTCGTTTCAAGCAAATCGGCCAAAATGAAATTCTAAAGCACTTAAAATTTATTCTGGAGCAGGAAGAAATCGCCTTTGAAGAGGACGCCCTGAAATTCATAGCGCGCAGTGGCAACGGCTCGCTAAGAGACACCCTCACCCTGCTCGATCAGGCCATTATTTTCAGTCAAAATCATATCACAACGGCGAAGATTATCGACATGCTGGGCTTTTTGGATCCGCAGAAAATCAAAGAATTTTACGCGGCGATTTTACGCAAGGACAGGGAGAGGGTTTTTGAATTTTTAGAAGAACTGCAAGATTATGAGGCTAGCGGGGTTATTGATGCCATGCTTTTTCACCTTAAGGAAAGCTTTTTTGCAAAAAGTGCGGAATTTTCAACCCTCATTTACGAGCGCTTTTTTAGGATTTTGGCACGGGCTAAGAATTTCATTTGCGATGATGATGGCTTCACGCTTTGTGTGATGGCCTTTATGATGATGGAGGCTACGCATCTTAAGGGGATCGATGCGCAAATTTTAGAACTGCAAAATCAAGACCCATCGCCCGGGGAAAATCCCGCGCCAAATCTCCCACCAAGCCCTCCGGCCAAAGGCGACAAAAACGCTTATGAAATTTTGCTTGAAAGCATCTACGATAGGGACTATGAGCTGGGTGAGTGCTTTAAGGAAAGCACGCGTTTTATAGGGTTTGAAAATAATGTCTTAAGCATCAGTTCTAGCGCCCACGGTCAAAACCGCGCTCTGCTCAACAAGGGTTTTGGGCTCATACAGGAATTGCTACGGGCGCAATTTGACGCCAGGACGCGCATCGAGGTGCGAAAAGAAATCGCCATCGATGAGGGTAAGCTTCAAAGCATCAGGCAGGATAAAGACATCAGCGCGCATTTTGAGCGCCTCAAAAAAGACGCCAAAAAGGCCAACCCAGAAGACGAAACCAAAGATGCCCTCAGGCACTGCTTCGGCGAACCGCAGGTGGAGAAAAGCGATAAAATTTAACAAAGATCGCCAACATTCAACTATTTATTTTCTACCTTCAAACAAGCGCAAAGGTGGTCCTTTGTGCCTTCAAGTTGTGGGATGATCGTGGCGCATTTTTCGTCGGCTATAGGGCAGCGGGTCCTAAAAACGCAGCCGCTTGGGGGGTTGAGCGGCGAGGGCAGATCCCCCTCCAAGAGCTGGATGGTTTTCCCTCTTTCGATTTTGGGGTTGGGAATGGGAACGGCTGACATCAGGGCCTTGGTGTAGGGGTGTTTGGTCGCATTGTAGAGCTGATGATAGTCCGCACTTTCTAGCAAATTTCCCAAATACATCACCAAGATCCTATCAGAAATATGCTTGATGATGGAAAGATCGTGCGCGATGAAGATCAAAGAAAGCTGCGTTTGCTTTTGCAAATTTTTTAGCAAATTCACCACCTGAGCCTGTATGGAGACGTCCAGAGCCGACACAGGCTCATCGCATACTATCAACTTAGGCTCTAAAATTAGGGCTCTGGCTATGCCTATCCTTTGGCACTGTCCGCCTGAAAACTCGTGCGGGTAGCGATTGATGAGATTGGGAAGGAGGCCAACCTTTTGCATCATTTGCTTGACTTTTTCTTGAATTTCTTTCGTTTTCATTTGGGGAAAGTGGATTTTCAAAGGCTCTGCGATGATGTCGCCCACACTCATGCGAGGGTTGAGGGAGGCTAGGGGGTCTTGAAAA
The DNA here is from genome assembly GCF_030528245.1 of Campylobacter sp. Lineage (GTDB taxonomy): Bacteria > Campylobacterota > Campylobacteria > Campylobacterales > Campylobacteraceae > Campylobacter_D. The sequence goes on along the minus strand of NZ_JAUMZG010000005.1, from coordinate 14,396 downwards.
ATCATCTGGATGTCTTTTTTTGTTTGCTTTTGCTCTTGCTTGTTTTGTTGGCTAAGATCCTTGCCAAGCCAAATCATCTTGCCGTTTAAATTTTTATTAAGCCCAAGAAGGGCCTTGGCTAGGGTCGACTTTCCACAGCCCGATTCGCCGACTATGCCTAAGGTTTCGCCGCTGTAAAGCTTAAAATTTACTTGATTGAGCACCTTCATTTTGACTTTTTTTGTCAAAAAGGCGCCGGGATTTTTAACATCATAAAAGACATCTAAATTTTCAACTTCCAAAAGCAATTCTTTCATCAATATTCCTTCAAAATTGTATCCACAGGGGCAAAACAGGCCCTTTTTCTACCCGCACTCAGGTTTTCTAAAGTGGGATTTTGCGTGCAAATAGCCCTTGCAAAATAGCACCGAGGCGCGAAGGAACAGCCCTTGGGTAAATTCAAAAGATCGGGCGGATTTCCCGGGATGAGTTTTAGTTCCTTTTCATCCAAATCCAAACGCGGAATCGTCTTCATCAGGCCTAGCGTGTAGGGATGCGTCGGTCGGTAAAAAATATCCTCCACGGGTGCATATTCCATCACTCTGCCCGCATACATCACCAAAATATTATCACAGGCCCCCGCGACAAGTCCCAAGTCGTGCGTGATGAGGATGATGGCCATGCCCAAATCCTTTTGCAAATCCTTAAGCAGGGTCATAATCTGCGCCTGAACCGTTACATCTAGGGCTGTCGTGGGCTCATCGGCGATGAGGAGTTTGGGCCTGCACAAAAGAGCCATAGCGATCATCGCTCTTTGACGCATGCCCCCTGAAAGCTCGTGAGGGTAGGAGTGCATCCTCTTTTTTGACTCGGGAATTTTCACCGCATCGAGCATACGCACACACTCATCAAAGGCCGCTTGATGGCTCATTTGCTTGTGCGTGGTTAAAACCTCTATGAGTTGATTTCCCAGTTTTAGATAGGGATTGAGCGCGGTCATGGAATCCTGAAAAACGATGGAAATTTTTTCAGAACGCAGACGATTCATATCTTTGGGACTCAAATTTAAAATCTCCCTCCCCTCAAACAAAACGCTGCCCTCAGTGTGCGCATTTTTAGCCAGTAGTCTTAAGAGAGCGAAGACGGTCTGGGACTTTCCAGAGCCTGATTCTCCAACGATACCAAGGGTCTGCCCCTCATCCAAGCCAAAATCCACATCATTGACCGCCCTCACAATCCCATCGGGAGTGTTGAAGCTGACCCTTAAATTTTTAACCTCTAGTAGCATCATCTGTCTTTCGGATCTAGGGCGTCTCTTAAGCCATCGCCTATAAAATTAAAGCAAAAGAGGGTGAGCACTAAGAAAATTGTCGGGAAGGTGATCAGCCAAGGAAGCTGCTCCATAGAACTCACGCCATCATTCATCAGTGAGCCCCAAGAGCTTAAAGGCTCCTGAACTCCAAGCCCCAAAAAGCTCAAAAAGGACTCAAATAAAATCATCATCGGCACGAGCAAGGAGGCATAAACGACAACCACGCCCAGTAAATTGGGCACGATGTGCTTGAGGATGATATTTTTCGTGCTCAGTCCGCAAACCAGTGCGGCTTGGACGAATTCTTTGTTTTTCAGGCTCAGGGTCTGCCCCCTCACGATGCGCGCCATATCCAGCCAACTCACGGCCCCGATGGCGATAAAGATGAGCAGCAAACTTTGCCCAAAAAAAGTTACCAACAAAATGACGAAAAACATGAAGGGCAGGGCGGATAAAATTTCTAAAATTCTCATCATCACAATGTCGGTTTTGCCGCCGATGTAGCCTGAGGTCGCGCCGTAAATCACGCCGATGATGACGGCCATCAGTGCCCCAACTATCCCAACTAGCAGTGAAATTTGTCCCCCTGTAGCCACTCTGACGCAAAGATCTCGGCCGAGATTGTCCGTTCCAAAATAATGCCCGTTTTCAAGATTGGGGGCGGATGCTATGAGGGCAAAATCGATATCCTCATAATGATAACTGGAAAAAACTGGCCCCAAAAAAGAAAATGAAAACACCAAGGCGATCAAGAGGACGCTAGCGATGGCGGCCTTGTTGCGGATGAATCTTTGCATCGCATTTTGCCAAAGGCTGCGGCCATTGAGAGCCTTCCCGTCCTCTTGCTGCGGATAGGGGGGCTGATTTTCCCAGTGGCGCCTGAGCTCTTCGAGATTGATAGCTAGGGAATTTTCTAAATTCCTGCTCACTTCTTTGATGTTGTGATTAAAATTCATTGTGTGCACCTTAATGTGTGATTTTTGGATCTAAGAAAGCATAGAGTATATCGGCTATGGCGTTGAGTGCTATGGTGAGAACCCCGACGATGATCGTTAGGGATAAAACCAAAGAATAGTCTCTGTTTAAGGCTCCATTCACAAAAAGCTGCCCCATTCCGGGTATGGTGAAAATGGTCTCAATCACAACAGAGCCTGTAATGATGCCCACGAAAGCGGGAGAGAGGTAGGAAATCACGGGGATCAGCGAGGGCTTGAGGGCGTGGATGATGATGATCCTCAAGGAAGATAGGCCCTTGGCTTTTGCCGTACGAATGAAATCGGAGTGTAAAATTTCTATCATGGAGCCTCGGGTGAGTCTTGATATCCTTGCGATATAGCTCAGGCACAGGGCCAAAACGGGCAGGATGAGATATTGCGTTGCTGCGTTGTTCCATCCGCCTGATGGGAGCCAATTGAGCCCGATGGCAAAAATCAAAACCAACAAAGGAGCGATGATGAAGCTGGGTAAAACCACGCCCACCATCGCAAAGCTCATAACGCAATAGTCCAAAAATTTGTTTTGATTGAGTGCGGCTATGATACCAGCGCTCATCCCGATCAATACAGCGATAACGAAGGCAAGACCCCCCAAGATAATCGACACGGGAAAGGACTGAGCGATGAGTTCATTAACGGACAAATCCTTATAAACAAAACTGGGGACAAAATCACCCCTCAATAAATTCCCAAGATAAGAGAAATACTGAAGATAAAGTGGCTTGTCCAAGCCGTATTTGGCGTGGATGTTCGCCATCACTTCTGGAGGGTAGGCTATCTCTCCCATGAAGGGACTTCCGGGTGCTAGACGCATCAGGAAGAAAGAAAGTGTGATCAAAACGAACATGGTCGGGATCGCCTGTAAAATCCTCCACACGATGAATTTAAGCATCAGTGCTCCACAATGTATAAATCTTTGAAGTAGTAGGACTGCGAAGGCTTGATTTTATAGCCTCTCACATAGGGCTTGATGAGCGCTACATTGGTGTAGAAATAAACGGGGATTAGGGCGCTTTCTTGGTAAAGTATCTCCTCTGCCCTTGCATAGGCTTTTGCTCTGTCCTCCTCTGTAGGGGCAAGGTAGGCGGTTTTGATGATGGAGTCGTATTCTGCATTGCTAAATCTGCCCTGATTGTTTGAGGAATTTGTGGTGAAGATGTTTAAAAAACTACTCGCTTCGTTGTAATCAGAGCACCAGCCAGCCTTTGCGATTTGGTAATCCCCAAGCCTTCTGGTGGATAGGAAGGTTTTCCACTCTTGATTTTGCAGCTTGACATTGACGATTCCTTCTAAATTTTTCTTCCAAATGGACGCAACGGCAAGGGCGATTTGCTTGTGGCCTTCGTTGGTGTTGTATAAGAGGCTTAAATTCAGTGGTTTGTTTTTGCTATAACCCGCCTCTTTCAAAAGCTTAACAGCCTCTTCGCTACGCTTTTTCATATCCCAAGAAGCCCAATCGGGATTTTGAATCAAATGAGCCGATTGTATGGCTGGGGGTGAAAAGGTGTAGGCAGGAATTTGCCCCGTTTTCATGATTTTCTCTGTGATAATATTGCGATCCAGAGCCAAAGACAGAGCACGTCTTAGCTGTGGATTTTTAAGCGGCTCTTTTTCGTGATTGATCTCGTAGTAGTAGGTGCATAGGGCCGGAGCGATTTTTAGCTCATCCTTATAGTCCTTTTTCACGCTCTCAAAAAGCTCCAAAGGAAAGCCGCTGATGTCCAAATTTCCAGAGCGGTATCTTGTGAAGGCTACGGATTCGTTTGAAATTTGCAGGAGGGTGATTTTGTCCAAAAGGACGGTTTTACTATCCCAGTAGTGAGGATTTTTGACCATAACCGCCTCCTCGTTGAGGACGAAATTTTGCAGCTTGAAGGCCCCATTGCCTACGATATTTTGCGGATTGCTCCAAGCATCGCCAAATTTTTCCACCACTTTTTGCGGCACGGGAGAGAGGACATAAAACTGGGTCAAAAGATCCGCATAAGGCACAGGATCTTCTAGGTGCAAGATCAAAGTGTGCGCATCCTTCGCCTCAACTCCCAAGCTCTCAGGCTTAGCCTTTCCGGATACGATTTCGGTTACATTTTTTAACTTCATGTAGCTCAGGTATGTGGAGTAGGGTGAAGCGGTTTTTGGATCCACCAAGCGCCTCCACGCGAACACAAAATCCTCCGCACTCACAGGGTCCCCGTTGGACCATTTTGCGTCTTTTCTCAGGTGAAAAGTCCAAGTTTTAAAGTCATCGCTATGCTCCCATTTGTGCGCCACACCGGGGATGACATTATCATCAATGTCTGAAATGAGCAGGGTCTCAAATAAATTCCTAGCAAAAAATCCCTCAGGCGTCCCCTCTATCTTTGCCGGGTCCAAAGACTGAGGCGCAGCGCCTGCGTTGTAGGTGAATTCCTGCTTTTTGGCGAGCTTGTCCCCTGGCTGGACACTGGCGGCAAAAAGCATACTGGTAGCAAATAAAATAGCGTAAAAACTCTTTTTCATCGTGGTAAAACTCCTTTTTGTGTGAATTATTATGAAGGACTTATAATAATCATAAAAATTTAAATTTTCATTGAAGCGGGCCTTAAAAATTCAAAAAATTTCGCTTGAAATGTTTAATTTTGTAACAAAATTTCTTGTCTTTGGTTACGAAATGTAAATTTGCGCCCCCGTTTCGCGGGCTAGATTTTGCATCGTTTTGAAAGTGAAAGATCGTTGTTTAAAATTGGCTACGATATGGATTGTGAATCATTTAGGAGTTTTATGAACGGGGCGGATATTTTTAGGGGACTTTTGGGCTTAAATTTGGCTTATGAGAGCTTTGACTGGCTGGAGGGTAGGGGACTGAGTGGGTTTGAGATTCTCAGCTCTGTGGTGCTTACGCAAAACACAAACTGGAACAATGTCCTCAAGGCTCTAGCAAATCTCAAATCCGCTCATATCACCACGCTTGAGGGCCTCAAAAGCCTTGAAAATGAAGCTTTGGCGAGGCTCATCAAACCCAGCGGCTTTTATAATACGAAGGCCAAAAGGCTCAAAACTTTAGTGGAGGCTATCTTGCAGGACTTTGGGGACTTGGAGAATTTTAAGCTTGAAGTGAGTAGGGAGTGGCTTTTGGGCGTGAAGGGTCTGGGCGAGGAGAGTGCGGATGGGATTTTAAACTACCTTTGCGGGCGTGAAATTTTAGTCGTGGATCGCTACACGCAGCGGCTAGCGAGTGCTTTGGGCTATGAGTTTGAAAGCTATGGGGACTTGCAGGAATTTTTCCAAAGTGGCGTGGAGGCAGAGGCGGAGGGGCTTTGTGAAATTTTAGGACGCAAGGCCCCGCTTTATGAGCTTTATCAAATTTTGCACGCCCTCATCGTCGCCTTTGCGAAGGAGTATTTTAGGGGCAAAAAACTGAGCGAAAGGGGCGCGGAGTGCGTTAGGAAAATAGGGGGGCAAAATGTGGCAAATTGAGGATGAGATTAATTTTTTTAAAAGTGCTTTAAGTGGCGGTTTTGCCAGTGCTAAGGATTTATTTTATGAATTAAATGGGAAAAGTTTGGCCTATGCTCCCAAAAGCATAAAAAAAACCATCGTAACCCTACAAAGTAGGAATAGCCTTATGGGTAGTTATACCGAAATTTGGTGTGAAAAGCTTTTGGCACCTTTGGCTAGAGAGTTAGGTTTGTATGCAGTGAGAGGAGTTATTTGCAAGGAGTTGGGTATGGTTAGAAATGCGAAGATGGATTTGGGTTTTTGCACCAGTGAAGATAAAATTCAAAGGGTGGAAAATATTAAGATGATTTTTGAGATTAAAATGAGCATTACAAATAATTATGAATTAAAAAATGGCAAGGTGGAATTTGTAGGCGATCACACGACACATAGGGGTAGTCCGTCCTTGTTAAGAAGCGACAGCGTGCTAAAAGCTGCGGGGAAGGCCATAAATACGCGTCTTAGCTGTGAAGATGCTAAAAAAATTCCCATTGTAATTTTGGGCAACACACACATAAGTGATTATTATTTAGACAAGGCTGATAATTTGGCTCAATATGGAGTTGTTCAAAAAATTATTTCTCTAAATCCCCACACAGGCGACACTAAAAGCTCCCCACTCAATCATTTTTGCACTCCGCAAAATAGTAAAGAGTTGAAAGAAATTTTAAAAGGAATTTTGAAGCAAAAATTGTATTATTTTTCAGCTATGATAAGCAAAGAAAAGCTAGGACAAGCAATTAAAAAAATTTCAAAAACAGATGATGAAATAGAGCTTGCTGAAAACTTTCTCAATGAACTCAAAAAGGCTTATCAATGACTGAAACTTCATCGTTTGGCGTGGGTGCTAGGATAGGGCATAATTCATCTAATTTTTATAATGCTAATATTTACGAAGCCTATCGTAAGCAAAAAAAAACCAAACAAAACGACAATATTATTCCACAAGATATACTCAATAATATTTTTTGTCATAGCAGTGAAACTATGCACGAATTGCCAGATAGTAGTGTGCATTTGATGCTCACCTCACCGCCTTACAATGTGGGTAAAGAATATGATGAAAATTTAAGTTTGGATGAATATTTAGGACTTTTAAAAAAGGTTTTTGCTGAAACTTACAGGGTTTTGGTTGATGGTGGTAGAGCTTGTATCAATGTAGCTAACATCGGTAGAAAGCCCTATATCCCGCTAACCATGCACATCAATCAAATCATGCTAGAGCTTGGTTTTCTAATGCGCGGCGAAATCATCTGGGACAAAAGTGCTAGTAGCGGTGTAAGTCTTGCTTGGGGGAGTTTTAAAAGTGCTAGTAATCCTGTTTTAAGAGATACCCACGAGTATATTTTAGTTTTTTCTAAAGGGGATTTTAAGCGCGAAAAAAAGAAGCAAAATAAACAAGATTCCATTTCAAAAGAAAATTTTATGGAGTGGAGTCGATCCATTTGGCGTTTTAGTGCCGTGAGCGCGAAAAAAATAGGCCACCCAGCCCCCTTTCCCATCGAGCTTCCTAGGAGGCTTATAGAATTTTACAGCTTTGAGGGCGATGTGATTTTAGATCCCTTCATGGGTAGCGGCACGAGCGCACTAGCCGCGATGCAACTAAGGCGCGATTTTGTGGGCTATGAGCTGAATAAGGCCTACATTCAGCTTGCCAACTCACGCATCAATGAAGCCAAAAGCGTTTTATTTTAGGGGCAAAAAACTGAGCGAAAGGGGCGCGGAGTGCTTGGAAAAATTGGAGCCACAAAGGATAAAAGTGGCACATTTTAACCATCAAAAAATTTAACCTTTATAGACCTTTGCAGCGGTAGAGGCGGTGGGCGTTTGGGGCTAGAAATTTGCGGCTTTAAATGCTTAGGCTTTAGTGAGATTGATAAACGAGCGATTAGGATTTATAAAGCTTTTTTGACACTTCAAATGAGCTAGAACTTGGCGATTTGACAAAAATAGTGCCACAAAATTTGCCTGATTTTGATTTATTGATTAGCGGTTTTCCTTGTCAAAGCTTTGGCATCTTTGGCAAAAGAGAGGGGCTGGAAAATAAAAAAGGGGGCAGATTATTTTATTTGGCTGAAATTTTAAAAAGCAAACAACCTAGCTTTTGCATCTTAGAAAATGTCAAAGGCTTACCCAATCACAACAAAGGACAAGCTTTAAAGAAATTTTAGAGTTTTTAGAAACTTGCGGTTATCGGGTTTTTTTACAAGCTTTTAAATAGCCTTGATTTTAACAAAAGATTAAAGTATGCCTAAAATCGCAATAAAAAATAGAGATTAATTATTTGCGGTTTGTTTCTTGCAAAATTGGATACATTGGCTTATAAATCTTTGGACTTTTCTGGCTTTATAGAGGCTTTTAATGTGTTGGGTTTTGTCTTGCAGGGAAAGCCTAGCAATATCAAAAATTACAGAAATGAATTTGACCCTTTTAAAAATTTGATTTCTAGCTTTTTGATTGAAAATTATGAAGAAAAATTGCAAATCAATGAATTTTTAGACTCTAAATACAGAAACAGGCCTTATCAAAAGAGTGGCGACAGGCAAGGCAGCGGAGCAATATAAAGAAAATTTTACAAGGCATTTTGAAAATTTTTCTTCGCTTGATAGTAGAGATTTTGGCTGCGGATTTGATTTTAAAATGCAAAATGAAAAAGAATTTTATTGTGTCAAAATAAAAGGATTGAATGAGCTGAATGGGATTTTATGCTGACGGAAAAAGAATACAAGATAGCACAAAATTTAAAATAAATATTGCCTTTACATTGTAGGCAACCTTAAAAAAGCCGAAAGAAAATTTATTTTTCAATCCATAAATTAAATTTTTTAGTGATTTAAGCGAGACTTACATCCCTTCAATAAAACGATATTTTTATAATGGTTAAGTGCTTTTTACAAAATATGGCAATTTAAAAATCGGCAAAGTTCGCATCCAAATAAAAGGCGGCGATAGCGGTGGAGAGGGCGCAAAAATGCTTCAGCTCAAAATCAATCCTTGCAAATCGCTTGAATAAGCTTTATTGCTACAGGATTTGATCCAATAAATTTAAGCTACTGTGCTAAAACTACCCCTTTCATTTTAGGAGCGACCCATGAAAGCAAAAACAAGCACCCTCATCCCCGTTTTGACGATGGCAGGAAGCGATTGCAGCGGCGGAGCGGGCATTCAGGCCGACCTTAAGACCTTCAGCGCCCACGGGCTTTTTGGCATGAGCGTGATTTTAAGCATCGTCGCCGAAAACACCGCCCGCGTCATCTCCGTGCATAATGTCCCCCCCCAAAGCGTGGCCGATCAAATTCTAGCCGTTTTTGAGGACATCCCTCCTAAGGCCCTTAAAATCGGCATGATCAACAGCACCGAGCTCATGGCCTGCGTGGCCGAGAATTTAGCCCATTTTAAGCCCGAAAACATCGTCATCGACCCCGTGATGTTCGCCAAAAACGGCTTCGCCCTCATGCCCCCGAAAAATTGCGAATTTTTCAAGGAAAATTTACTCCACTTCGCCGATGTCCTCACGCCCAATATCCCTGAAGCTGAGTTTTTAACAGGCCTTAAAATCCACGATGAGCCCGGCATGAAAAGGGCCGCCGAGCACCTACACCAAAAGGGCGCAAAGTCCGTCCTCATCAAGGGCGGGCACCGTAGTGAAAGCGCTGATGATGTCTTTTTTGACGGGCAGGATTTTCACATCCTCAGGGGCGAGAGGATAGAGACCAAAAACACCCACGGCACGGGCTGCACCCTGAGCGCGGCCATCGCTTCAAATTTAGCCCTAGGCAAGGATCTGGGCGCGGCACTGAGCGCAGCGAAGGACTACATTAGCGGCGCGATCTACCACTCACTCGATCTTGGCAAGGGCTGCGGACCGACCCACCATTTTTTTAAGAATTGGTCGTGAAAAATTTAAATTTAAGCCTCTACCTTGTCGCCAGTCGGGGCGAAAAAAGCGATGAGGCCTTTTTAAACTGCGTGAAATCGGCCATCGAGGGCGGGGTGAGCGTGGTGCAGCTTCGCGAAAAAAAGCTCGAAGCGGGGGAAATTTTTAAGCTCGGCTTAAAATTAAAACGACTCTGCGACGCCCTGTCTGTGCCCCTCATCATCAACGACCGCCTCGACATCGCCCTGGCCTTGGATGCGGCGGGTGTGCATTTGGGGCAGGAGGATTTGCCCGTGGGCGTGGCGCGCAAAATTTTAGGCGAGGACAAAATCATAGGCCTGAGTCTTAAAAATTTAGCCCAAATGCAAGCGGGAGCGGACTATTTGGGATGCGGCGCACTTCGGGCGAGCCCCACGAAAAAAAGCGAGATTTTGCTCCCAGGAACCCTGCGCGAAATTTGTGAAAAATCCCCCCTGCCCGTGGTGGCGATAGGGGGCGTGGATGCGAGCGTGGTGGCCTCTTTGCGGGGGCTGGATTTAGCCGGGGTGGCGGTGGTGAGGGCGATCATGCAGGCAGAAAACCCTCGCGCAGCGGCTTTGGAGCTTAAGGAGGCGGTGCGTGAAAATTTATCTCCTCAATGAAACCCCCTTCGAAGGCGTGGAAAATCTCATCTTAAGCCGCGTTAAATTTTACGATTTTAGCGTGGATTTGAGCCGCTTTGATGCCCTCATTTGCACCTCCAAAAACGCCCTCAAAGCCCTAGAAAACGCAAAAATTCCGCTTCATTTTGATGGCGTGCTTTATGCGGTGGGGCAAAAAACAGCCCAAGCGGCGCGAAGACTTGGCTTTTCGCGAGTGAGGGTCCCAAGCCGAGCCTACGCGGCCGCACTTTTTGAGGAATTTAGAACTGAATTCAAGGGGCGAAACTGCCTTTATTTGCGCGGCAAGGATGTGGCGTGGGATTTGAGCGCGGCCCTGCGGGAGGCGGGGGTTGCGCTTTGCGAGATGGTGGTTTATGAGAGTGAATTTATAGGCAGCGCGCTTAGGCCTGAGCGGCCGGGGATTTTTATCTTCACCTCGCCCTTGGGGGTGGAGAATTTTTTGCGCTCTTTTTCTTTTTGCGCGGGGGATTTGTGCGTGGCTCTGGGGCAAAGCACGGCCGAAAAACTCCCCCGAGAAAATCTTTTCCTCCCCCCAGAATCCAGCCTCGCATCCTGCGTGGCCCTGGCAAAGAGACTGAGGGATCTAAAATGCGACTCCAAGGATCGGGGTGGGGAAATTTAGACTTTTTGAGTAGAATGAACGCGGAGTTTAATGATGGCAAACAAACAACTTTCTTTAAAAAAGCTTAGCATCCCTATTTTTTGCGAATTATTCTTGCGCTGCCTAGCCCTCATCATCAATACCGTGATGGTTTCGCACTATTCTAACGCCCTCGTGGGCGCCCTGGGTGCGGGCAATCAAATTTTTGACCTCTTCATCACGATTTTTAGCTTTTTGAGTGTGGGCTGTAGCGTCTTCGTCGCTCAGGCTTTGGGGGCTAGAAATTTCACCCTCGCCCGCAAGGCCATCCATCAAAGCCTCTTTTTAAACGCCCTCTTAGGCCTGCTTTGCACCCTTTTCATCCTGTGGCAGAGCGAGCTTTTGCTGCGCCTGCTTAAGGTCCCTCAAAGCCTTGGCGCGGAGAGTAAAATTTACCTGCAGATGCTTGGGATTTGCCTTTTTTTCGAGGCCGTCGACATCGTCATATCCGCCATTTTGCGGGTGTATAACCGCGCTGCCTTGGTGATGGGGGTAGCACTTTTGATGGACGGGCTTATCGTGCTTGGGAATTATTATGTTTTGCATTTTACGGATTTGGAGCTTTTTGGCGTGGGGCTTGTGAATGTGTTTGGCCGCATCGTAGCCATCGTCGTTTTACTCGCGTTTTTAATCCTCATCTTAAAAATTCCGCTCAAATTCAAAGAAATGATAGCCCTTGAAAGCGGGATTTTGAAAAAAATCCTAAACATCGGCGGCTTTTCGGCGGGGGAAAATTTGATCTGGATCGTGCAATACACCATCGCCTTTGCCTTCGTGGCGAGTTTGGGTGGGGAAAATTTAAGCGTGCAAACGCTTTATTTTCAAATTTCACTCCTCATCATGCTCATCGGCATAGCCCTAAGCCTCGCCAATGAAATCATCGTAGGCAAACTCGTGGGCGCCAATTATCCCAGCATCGCCTACAAGCACACTTGGACCGCGCTTTATCTCAGCCTCATCGCTAGCGGCGTGGTGTCGGGGGTGAATTTTTTCCTGCAGGATTTTACGATGAGTGCCATCGCTCTTGAGGAGGGGCTCAAAAAACTGATGGCGCCGCTCTTTGCTCTCTCTATCTTCCTTGAAATTTCACGCTCTTTCAACATTGTGATGGTCAATGCCCTCAGGGCGAGCGGGGATGCGCGCTTTCCCTTTTTTACGGGGCTTGTTTTTATGATGGGGGTGAGCTTGCCGGTGGGCTATGTTTTGTGCTTTCACGCTGGGCTTGGGATCTTGGGCGTTTGGCTGGGTTTTTGCGCGGATGAATTTTTTAGGGGGCTTGTGAATGCCTGGCGCTGGAAGAGTAAAAAATGGCAGGGAAAAAGACTGGTTTAGAGAGTTTCGCGTGGAAGGGGTGGCGGATTTTTTACCAAAAAAAGCCTGTGAAAAATTTGCGCCTGAGGCTGGATGATGCGGGGAGGTTTCGCCTGAGTTTGCCGCTTTTTTGCCCTGAGGAAAAGGTGGTGGAATTTTTGAGCAAAAATGAGGCTTGGATGGGGCAAATTTGGGCGCGGTTTAAGGAGCGCGAGGGGCGGAAGGATGAGCTTTTATTTTTGGGAAGGGGGTATCGGGTCCTTTTTGATGCAAATTTAAAAAAAACCCGTTTTGAGAAAAATCTCATCAAAAGCCCATCAAAAGAGGATTTGGATAAATTTTTGCGTCAAAATGCGCGGATCATTTTTTTGCATTTTTTGAAAAAATGGGGCCGCAAAACGGGGCTTTTTCACACGCATCTTAGCATCAAAACGATGCGCACACGCTGGGGCTCTTGCAACAGCAAGAAGGGCTACATTAATTTAAATTTAAGACTTTTGCAAAAAAATTTGAGGGCGATCGAGTATGTGATTTTGCACGAGCTAGCACATCTCAAGCACCCCAATCATAGCGAGGAATTTTACGCTTTTTTGGCTGAAAATATGAGCGACTTTCGGCAGAGGGAGGGGGAATTTTACTAGGTGCTTTGGGGACCTGGCGCGAATGGCTGCGCCACTTGGGGGACTGCTAAGACATGCGCGACTGGGCGGGAATTTCTCAGGGCTTGAGACGCAAAGCTAGGACGCGGAGAATTTTAGAAGCGCGCTGGGTTGGGACGCGCGAGGAGTTTTGGCGCCCCAGAGGCGCGGGTCGCAGCAGGGGTTTGGGGCGCTGGGTTTGATGGGACTATGGTCTGGGCGATTTGATAAGCTTTTCCAGAGCCTCCAGCGAAGTGATGGCGCTTGGCTTGATTTGATGTGAGCCCTCAAGCACAAAGGCCGGAGTGCCGAAATTTTTAGCCACTTCATTGGCCCATTTGAAACGCTCCAAAAGCTCCACGGCCTCGGCGCTTTTTAAAAATTCCCCAAGCTCTTCCCTTCCGATCTCAAGCACGGCAAAACCAAGACTCAAAAAGCTTTCTTGGTCGGTGAATTCTCTCGCTGAGACGACCACGCCCGCCTCATTTTCGACGAAAAAGCGTCCAAAATAAACCCCCGCCAAGCGCTGCGCGAGGCTATCCTCATCCGCCGCATCCCTGCCCTCGAGCCTGTCCTTGTGGATGGCGTAAGCGAAAAATTCGTTCAAAAACTCGCCATATTTTGCATCCGATAGGCTCACGGGGTAAAGCTCATAGCGCAGATCGGGGACTTTGTTTTTCAGCTTTTGGAGGGTTTTGAATTTGTGGTGGTTGTAGCAGTGGATGCATTGGTAGGAGAAGGCCTCGATAAGTGAATTTTTGGCGCCTGAAATTTTATTTTCCAGCTCGATGAAGTCTTGCGCAAAAAGCAAGGGGGCTAGCAAAAGCAAAGGGATGAATTTTTTTAGCATGAAAACTCCTAAATTTCAAAATCGTATTTTAATGCCCAATCTTAAACCCCGTCAAAATCGCCCCACAAGGCTCAAAAACAGGCTCAAAATCAAAGCGAGGGCGGCGGCGACTTTGTCCTGCCTGAAAAGGTGTAAGAATTTCCAAGCAAGCAGCCCAAAAAATAGGGCGAAAATCCCCAAAAGGCACTCGGGCATGGTGAGGAATTTCCACTGCGGGATGAGATACCAGCCCTGACTGTAAAGCCCTGCAAAAAAGGCTTGAATGGCGCTAGCATCGGCGCTGGCCGCATCCAGTCCGCACGGGCCTGTGGGCAAGAAAAGTGAGGGGAAGTGCTCGTGCAGGGCCAGATTGAGGGGGAATTCGGGCAGCATCTTGCAGCCGCTTAGTCCGTTGAAGGCATCGCCTGAGAGCGTGGCGTGGATTTTGCGGAGTTTTAAGGCGTGCAAAATGCCAAAAATCAGTCCGTAAAAACAAAGCCCAAAGGCTAAAATTTGAAGCCTCAATTTCAAGGCAGAAAGGGCGCCAAGCAAGGCTCCAAAGGCTATGAGGAACAAATCAAGGCGCAAATAAACGCAAAGCTCGCAAGGGCGCATGTTGAGATAAACCTGAAAGAAAAAATGCGAGAGGATCAAGCAAAAAGCGCAGATGGCAAAG
>NZ_JAUMZG010000043.1 GCF_030528245.1 Campylobacter sp. | reverse complement strand
GCTCACGCCAGACCAAAGAGAACGCATCATAATGAATCCTTTTCAAAAAAATTTGCATTTGTGAGGCTTGTGGGCTAAAGGCTATCGCTGCAATCTGCTAAAAGCGTCCAACAACCTTAAACCTTGCCTTTAGCTTACCCCTTTACTCAAGGCGGTTTCCCACTTTAGAAACTTAAACGCAAAGCGTTTTTTCTAAAGGGTAAAAGCCTTTCGCTAAGTGGTAAGCTAAAGGCTATCGCTGCAATCTGCTAAAAGCGTCAAGTTTGTCGCCTTAAGCCCTTGCCCAAGCCTCAAATGCTCTACGAAAAGATAAGCAAAAAGCGTTCCAACTTTAAATTTGGGTGTGCTGGGTGTGGATTGCTTTGCCCTAGCAATGACGACCCTCTCGTCATTGCGAAAGGCTTTCAGCCTTGAAGCAATCCAAAGCTTCAGATTAGCTTCACCACAACGAAGCGTATATCCGTGCCTTTAGCTTTCTTCATCAGACTCGCCGCACTTCTTGACACTAAGCTCGATACAAACCTCACACCTTAGCAAATCGGAGGACTTTTGGGGCATTTAAAATTTTCTAGCAAAAGGGAGTTTTCAAATCTACAATGGATCATTCTTTAGGAAAGGGCTTACCTTTCTAGCTTAAAAGCCCTTTTAAAAGCGTAAAGAAAACGGGCTTTCTCTCGTCTCCATCACGAGAACGCAGATATAAATACACCATCGCCTTGAAACATAGGGCGAATTTTGCTATCTAGCACGGCTTACATAGTCCGCATCAAAAGGCGTATCGCTTTAAGCGCCATCATGGCGTTCTTTAAGCCTTGCAATCACGGCGTTAAGACTTAAAGAACGACTGGCCAGCAAAACGCACAGATGATAAAGCAAATCCGCAGCCTCATCCAAAAGCTCCTCCTCCCCTCCCGCCACAGCGGCCAGGGCCGTTTCTACGCCCTCCTCGCCTACCTTTTGAGCGATGCGCTTCGTGCCTTGAGCGAAGAGGGAGGCGGTGTAGGAGGACTGCGGGGGAGTGGTTTTACGCGAGGCTATGAGGCTTTCAAGTTTAGAAAGAAAGGTCAAAGTGCTCGAGCAAGGCTCAAAGCAAGAGGAGCTACCTGTGTGGCAGGTTGGCCCCTTAGGATGGGCTAAGATGAGCAAGGTATCGCTATCGCAATCAAGCCCCAAATTGATAATCTGCAAAAAATTCCCACTCTCCTCGCCCTTTTTCCACAGGCGTTTTTTCGTGCGCGAGTAAAAAACCACCTCTTTATCTTCTAGGCTTTTTTCTAGAGCCTTTTCATCCATAAAGCCCAGCATCAAAACCTCCGCACTATAAAAATCCTGAACAATCACAGGAAGAAGCCCTCCTACCTTTTGCCAATCAATCCTACGCTTTAACGCATTAAAATCTTGCATTTTTATCCTTTATAATGGATGGCGCATCCTAACACCACTTTGGTGTAAAAAAATTTTCAAATCCTCAATTCTTATCATCCCCTCGTGAAAGACAGAAGCCGCCAAGGCCCCAGAGGCCCCACACGCAAAAGCCTCCAAAAAATGCTCCATCCGTCCTGCCCCCCCACTGGCAATGAGAGGCAAGGTGCACACCTGCCTCACAGCGGCTAGTTGCTCCAAATCATAACCTTGCTTGAGACCATCTTGATTCATCATATTAAGCACAATCTCACCCGCACCCAAATCCTCAACCTGACGCACCCACTCCAAGGTGCTCCTACCGCTAGCACGGCTCGTGCTTTCCTCGCCTGTGTATTGAAAAACCTTCAAATTCCCCCAAGCGTCCTTGAAACTATCTATGCCCACGACGACGCACTGAGTGCCAAAACTATGAGCTAGACGCGTGATGAGCTTAGGGTCGTTTAAGGCGGGGGAGTTGATGGAAATTTTATCAGCCCCGCTAGCTAAGATCGCAGCCGCATCCGCCTCGCTTTTAATGCCCCCAGCTACGCAAAAAGGAATTTTAATCTCCCTAGCCACAGCACGCACCCAAGCACGATCGACGCACCTGCCCTTCGCACTCGCGCTAATATCATAAAAAACCAGCTCATCCACGCCTTGCTCTGAGTAGGACCGCGCTAGCTCTATGATATCGCCGCGATCTTGGTGATTTTTAAAACGCACCCCCTTAACCACCCTGCCATCCCTCACATCAAGGCAGGCTATGATGCGCTTGGCTAGCATTTTTGCCCCTTGAGGTAGGCTATGCCCTCTTTTACGCTAAAAACCCCATCCAAAAGGGCCTTGCCCACGATCACGCCAGCACATTTTCCCCTCAAGGCCTCCAAGTCCTCAAGCCCTGCCACACCGCCGCTAGCCTGAATGTGCATATGCGGGAAATTTTGCCCCAGGCTTTGATAGAGAGCGACATTGACCCCGCTCATCGTGCCGTCTTTTGAAATATCTGTGCATAAAATATGCTTCAAGCCCTCTTTTGCGTAAAATTCTAAGGTAGGAAAAAGCTGCTTTTCGCTCACTTCTTGCCACGCATTGATGGCGATGAAAAAGTCATCACCGCGTTGGCTAACATCCAGAGCAAAGCAAAATCTCTCAGCCCCCCACTCTCTTAAAAGCTCGACGCAAAATTCTGGCCTTTGCACGGTTAGCGAGCCTAAAACCACACGCCCTACGCCACTTTTGAATAAGGCACTAATTTCTTCTTTTGTGCGTATGCCCCCGCCCACTTGCAAATTAGCCTTGAGTTCTTGAGCGAATGTTTGCAAAAGTTTAAATTGTCTTTTTTTCGGATCTTTGGCGCCGGTTAGATCCACAAGGTGCAGGTCCTTTGCGCCCATTTTTTCATACGCTTTTAATGTTTCAAGGGCGTCCAATTCATAATCGTGCCTTTGCGCGTAATCGCCCCTGAGCAACCGAACCACCTTCCCCTCTATCAAATCAAGAGCGGGGATGAGTTTTGTCTGCATCATCTCTCCTATGACAAAATAAAATTTTTAAGCAAAAGCTCTCCAGCCTCGCCGCTTCGCTCAGGGTGAAACTGAACGCCGTAAAAATTACCTCTAGCTACGGCGGCACTGAAAGGCTCTGTATAGGTGCAAGAGGCTATGGTGTAGGGATTTACCTCTATGCAGTAGCTATGTGTAAAATAAAAATAAGCCCCGTTTAGCCCTGCGAAGAGATCGTGAGTGCTTTCAACGCTATTCCACCCCATATGAGGTAGGCAAAAGCCAGGTTTTGCTTTTAATTTGCGTGTTTGAAAGGGTAGGACTCCTAAGGTGGTTTGATTAAGCTCCTCGCTAAATTCCCCCAAAAGCTGCATACCAAGGCAAATGCCAAAAACGGGCTTTGAGGTGTTTTGAATGAAAGGAATCAGCCCGCTATCTTTTAAATGCAAGATCGCCCTCCTCGCCGTGCCAACCCCCGGCAAAAAAAGCTTATCCGCCCTTTCTAAATCTTTAACATCCTTTGAAATACTCGCCTTAAAGCCTAATCTTTCAAGACAAAATGCTAAAGAGGCCAAATTAGCACAAGAACTATCGATGATAGCCAGTCTCACAGCGTCCCCTTGGAGCTTACCACATCCTCGCTCTCTATCCTAATGGCCTCCCTTAAAGCCCTGCCAAAGGCTTTAAAAAGTCCCTCGCATTTGTGGTGATCGTTTTGTCCGCTAACCTTCAAGTGCAAACTCATACCCACAGCGGTGGCAAGGGAGGAGAAAAAATGCTCTATCATTTCCGTGCTCAGCTCGCCTAATTTTTCTTTTTTAAAGCTCGCCTTAAAACTAAGATGCGGTCGCCCAGAAAGATCCACAACGCATCGCGCCAAACTCTCATCCATGGGCAATACAAAGGCGTATCTTGCTATGCCGATTTTATTTCCCAAAGCCCTTTTTAACGCCTCGCCTAAGGCAAGGGCGACATCTTCTACGCTATGGTGCTCATCCACCTCCAAATCGCCCCTGCAGCTTAGTCTCAAGCCTATGCCTCCATGCACGGCAATTTGCTCAAGCATATGATCAAAAAAGGGCAATCCTGTATCAATAGCATTTTTCCCGCCGTGAAGATGAAGCTCAACGCTCACTTTTGTTTCCTTGGTCTCGCGCACGAAAAAAGCAGAACGGAAGGTGCGTAAAATTTCATCGCCAATTTCCTCCCAACTAAGCTCCCCATATCTTAACCCCCTGATGCCAAGATTTAAAGCTAACTGCATATCGCTATGCCTATCGCCGATGACAAAACTCTGCTGCGTATCGTAGAGGCTATGTTTGATGTAGGTTTGAAGGAGGGCGGTTTTGGGCTTTCTGCAGGCGCAATCATCCCTTTCAAAATGGGGACAAATGAAAATATCTTGAAATTCTATCCCGCAACTTTTTAAAATGTCAAGCATTTTTTTGTGGGCTAGCTCAAAGCTTTTTTGCGGAAAAGAATCGGTGCCAAGTCCGTCCTGATTACTCACAAGGACAAAATTAAAACCATATTTTTTAAGCCTAATCAAAGCAGGAATGGCACCTTCTTCAAAGTCAAGCTTTTCTAAACTATCGATTTGAAAATCACTTTTTGGCTCTTTGATGAGCGTGCCATCGCGATCGATAAAAAGTATTTTTTTACACATCCAAAAGACTCTTCAAACGCAAATCTACGGCATTTTTATGCGCGTGCAAACCCTCAGCCTCAGCCATAAGTGCGACTGTCGGCGCTAAATTCTTAAAACCCTCCTCGCTCAACTCTTGCACGGTCATTTTTTTCATAAAATCACTCAAATTTAAACTAGAATGCGTCCTGGCAAATCCATAGGTGGGCAGGGTGTGATTGGTCCCGCTTGCATAATCTCCCATAGACTCAGGACTGTAAGCACCCAAAAAAACAGAGCCCGCATGCCGAATTTGGCTTAAAAGCTCTCTGGGATTTTGAGTTTGTAAGATTAAATGCTCGGGGGCATAGTCGTTTGAAAATCTCACAGCCTCTTCTAGAGTGCTAAAAATGAGAATTTTAGAATGCTTTAAGCTTTTTTGAGCCAGGAGCTTTCTGGGTAAATTTTCAAGCTGCATACTAAGCTCTTGATAAACCCTTTGCGCGAAAGCCTCACTCAAACAGAGCAAGATCGCCTGAGAGTCGGCTCCGTGCTCGGCTTGCGAAAGCATATCGCTAGCGACAAAGTCCGCCCTAGCCTCCTCATCAGCAATGACAAGAACCTCGCTAGGTCCTGCTTGCATATCGATGCTAGGACCCTGCAAATCGGCACTTACCTGCCTCTTAGCCTCGGAAACGAAAGCGTTTCCAGGACCAAAAATCTTATCCACCCGCATCACACTTTCACTCCCATAGGCCAAAGCCGCTATGGCTCCTGCGCCGCCCATTTGATAAACGGCATCCACACCGCATAAAAAGGCGCAAAAAAGCACCGCATCGTGGATCTTCGCAGGACTTGCTAAAACAATCTTCTCACAACGGGCGATCTTGGCAGGAACGGCTAGCATCAAAGCCGTAGAAAATAAGGGCGCAGAGCCACCTGGGATGTAAAGCCCTACCTTCTCAATGGGACGGCTTAAAAGCTCGCAATAAACACCCGAAGTGGTCTCTAGTCTCACCGGATGAAAGGCCTGGGCTTCGTGGAATTTTTTAATATTTTCATAAGCGCGGATGATGGCATTTTTGAGGGCGGGATCGAGGCGATCTTGTGCGGTTTGAATCCAAGTTTTCTCCACCTCAATGCTAGAAATAGAAAGGCCGTCAAATTGTAAAGCTTGTGCTATGAGGGCTGCATCGCCACGATCTTTCACATCCTTTATAAGTCCTTGGGTTGTAAGCTGGATATTTTCTTTAAGCTCAAAAACAGGGCGTCTTAAAAGTTCCTTTTTTTCCTTGTCGTTAAGATCATCATAAAGGGCAATGTGCATTTTCACCTCAGCATTTTTTCTATGGGTAAAACCAAAATAGAACTCGCGCCCTCATCTTTGAGACGCTCCATAGTTTCCCAAAATAAATTTTCCCTACTCACCATATGCAAGGCGACCTTATTTTCATCACCTGCTAGGGGTAGTATGGTCGGCTTTTCAATGCCGGGCAAAAGGGCTTCGATGATGCTTAATTTTTCCTTAGGTGCGTGTAGCATAATATACTTACTTTCCCTTGCTTGCATCAAGCCCTCAATGCGTAATAAAAGCCTATTGATAAGAAATTGATGGGACGCGGTAAGAGGAGAATCCTTTTGTATGAGGCAGGCAGATGATTCAAAAATGGTTTGGACTTCTTTTAAGCCATTGGCTTGCAGGGTCGCGCCACTAGAGACAAGATCGCAAATGCCATCGGCCAAATTCGCCCTAGGTGCCACCTCAACAGAACCCGTAAGTGTGCAAGCCTTATAAGCGATGCGATGCTGGGTCATAAAGCGTTTTAAAAGATGTGGATAGGAGGTGGCTATACGCAGTCCGTCAAAATCTTTCAATTGTTTAAATTCCTTGTCGGCAAGTAGGGCAAGAGAAAGTCGGCAATAACCAAAGTCAAGCTTTTTCAGCGTTTTAAAGTGTGCCAACTCGCCACTAGCCTGACGCGCTAGGGCATTTTCCTCCAAAACATTCTCACCCAAAATACCCAAATCCACCACCCCATCAAAAATAAGTCCAGGGATATCATCATCCCTCACGCGCAAAATATCTATGGGTAGATTGGTTGAGCAAACGATGAGATTTTGCCCACTAGGATGTGTTTTTACCCCGCATGCTGAAAGAAGCTTTAAAGATTCTTCTGATAGTCTTCCCGATTTTTGAATGGCAATGCGCAAACGCTCTTGCATTATTTTCCTTAAAAATTTAAATGCTTTGGAAAAATTTTAACGCAATTTTATAAATCAAAAAGTTCAAATCTAACTCAAAAAAACCAAATTTTTTGCCACTTCAAAACTTTTATAAAAAGAACTCAGGGGCAAAAATTCAAACGCGCAATGAAAATTATGCGCACCTGTAAAAAAATTCGGCGTAAAAAGCCCCTTGGCACTTAAAGCGCTTCCGTCCGTTCCACCCCGCATGGCAAAGGGTTTTTTTTCTACACCGCATAATTCAAAAGCCCGCTCTAAAAGCCTTATAGCCTCCTCATTGTGCGTATTCATACTTTCTTTAATGTTGGCATAGCTATCTTCTAAATCAAGAAAAAAGTGCGCTTTTGGATAGCGTTTTTGCATCCACGAAAGAACCTCTTTGACATAATCTTTCCTCTCCTCAAACCGAACCCTGTCGTGGTCCCTAATGCTAAGATTAATTTGTGCCCTGCTTTGATGAGCAAAAAGCTCCTGCACCCAAATATAACCCTGTCTGCCCTCCGTATTTTCTGGAGTTTCAAGCCTATCAAAACAAGCAATGAGATCCATAGCGATAAGGACGGGATTTAGCAAAAGTCCCTTAGCATTCATAGGATGGGCGCTGATGCCTGTTATTTCTATCCTTGCCTGTGCAGCGTTGAAAGTTTCGTAATTAAATTCTCCCAAGGCACAGCAGTCAATCGTGTAAGCAAAATCTGGCTTAAAAAGATTTAAATCAAGGGCCTTTGAGCCTAGCAGTCCTATCTCCTCATCAGGCACAAAACTTACCCATATATCGCCTCGTGGGCTATTGTGCCTGACTAAAAATTCCAACAGAGTCATTATCGTCGCGATCGCAGCCTTATTATCCGCACCCAAAACACTCGTGCCATCACTGAAAATAATGTCTTCATTAAGATATTTCAAAAGCTCAGGCCTTTCCTTTGGATCGATGAAAATTTGCCTTTTTGCATTCAAACACAGAGGCTTTCCGACAAATTTTAAAATTTGTGGCTTTATCGCAGGACTTAATCCCACATCCACCGTATCTAAATGCGCACAAAATCCCAAACTTTTTTTAGGACTATTGCCTGCTAATCGCGCGGTTAAAATGGCATTTTCTTGCAAAAGAATATCGCTCAATCCCAACTCTTCAAGCTCCTTTTTTAGCATAAGGGCTAAGGCATATTGCCCCTCGGAACTGGGCAGGGTCTTAACACGCGCATCGCTTTGCGAAGCTATGTTTACATAGCGAAAAAATTTTTCCAATTGCATCGTGGCATAATCCATACTCAACTCCGATAATAATAAAAACTTTCAAATCCTAAAGGAATTTCAAGGATCCAAAATAGATATAGGGTGGCACTTAAGGCTATCATCAAAGCGATGCTATAAGGCAACATAAGGGCGCAGAGCGTTCCTACGCCCGTTTTGGGGTAGTATTTTTGACAAAAAGATATGATGAGGGGGTAAAAAGGAAAAAGTGGAGTCATAACATTAATAGCACTATCGCTCACCCTAAAGGTCGCTTGAACAAGCTCCGGAGAAAGTCCCACAAGCATCAGCATAGGCACAAAAACTGGCGCTAAAACCGCCCATTTTGATGTGGCTGAAGTGATAAATAAATTCAAAAAAGCCGTAAAAATGAGCAAAGCTAAAATCGTAAGCCCTTGGGGCATTTGTAAGGATGATAAGATGGAAGCACCGCTTAAGGATAGGAGTTTGGAGATATTAGAATCATTAAAAACGAATAAAAACTGCCCACAAATAAAACAAAAAACCACAAAGCCTAAAAGGGGTTCTAGGCTTTTAGTAGCTGCTAAAAATACATCGTTTAGCGAGTGAAATCGTTTGATTTTATAACCAAAAATAAGCCCAGGAAGAGCAAAAAATAAAAACAAAAAGGGCACTAAATTTTTCATCAAAAGCGAATCCTTTTCGGTCAAACTACCTCCCGGTCCTCGCAAGAAATCGCCAAAACTTAAGCCAAAAATTCCAACAAATAGCATCAAAACACTCAAAAATGCCCAATAAAAAGCCCTATTTTCGCAAGGACTGAGGCGATTTTGAATGTCACTAAGATGACAAGCTAAAGGAAGATTTTTTTGACAATAAGGCTCCACCACCCTACTCGTTACCCACCAGCAAAAAAGCACGACTCCTACGACACTACCTAGGGATAAAAAATAATTACACAGCACATGAACACTATATGAATCGTCAATAATATGAGCAGATTTTTCGGTAAAAATTTGCATAATGGGATCGATAATAGAAGGAGTAAACCCCGCACAAAATCCTCCCGCAAGTCCTGCAAATGCCGTAGCTATTCCGGCCACGGGATGTCTCTTTGCTGCGAGGAATAAAAGGGCTGCAATGGGCATTAAAAAAACATAGGCCCCATCTCCAATCAAATGGCATAAAATGGAAAGAATTAAAACCACAGGGACAACGAAATTTTTAGGGACAAATTGAGAAAATTTGATAAGACTCACGCGCAAAAACCCACTCTCTTCAGCTATGCCTATACCAAGAGTTATGACGATAGTAAGGGCTAGAGGGGGGAAAGAAATAAAATTGGAAGTCATTTTTGAAAGAAATTCCAAAAAATGCGGCAAGGTCAGAAAATTTTTGATAACAATCTGCTCTTTTGTGCCGTCATTTTTCAATAAAAAATAATCAAAATCAAAGCAAGATAAAACCCAAGAAGCCAACAAAACTATCAAAAGAGCAAATAGAAACAATACGCTTACATTGGGGATTTTATTGCCAATTTTTTCAATCTTATTTAAAATCATACTGGCAGGACGCGGATATTTGGGCTTAGTTCCTCTTGTAAAACGCTTTCTATCGCATAAAGGGTCGCACCGCTACCGCTTGAGCAACCACTGCAAGCGCCTAAATAGCGGATATAAATGTCAATGGCCGCACCTTCTGATTTTTGTATATCT
>NZ_JAUMZG010000004.1 GCF_030528245.1 Campylobacter sp. | reverse complement strand
GTGGCATCCTTGTCCTCGATGATTTGCGCCTCTAGATCGATTTTATTTTCAAGCAAATTTAAAAAATCAGTCGGCAAAAAGGGCTTGTGTAAAATTTCTGCCTCAATTTCGCATTTTTTGTTACGCGGGGATAGAAAAATCAAACGATTGCAATGCTCCTTTAGCGGCTCTAAATCCACCTTAATATCGCTATCTACGATGATGATGTCATAATCCTCGCCATTGTAAGCATCAAGCTCCTCAAGCTCATAGGACATCTTTCCCGCGCTTAAGTGGATGAGTTTGGATACGACAGGATTTTCGTTTAAAAGTAAAATTTTCATAAAGGCATCCTCAAAAATAATCGCTATTTTATGTTATTTTTTTTAACGCTTTGCTTAGCTGAAAAAGAGAGCCTGCATGTTTGAAAAAATTTCAAGGATCAGGGCTTTGAAATACTGCATCATCACGAGCAAAATCGCAATCAAAACAGCAAATGCTAGGGCTATTTTGATGGGATAGCCGATGACTAAAAGATTAAATTGTGGCATGGTCTTCATCAAAAGTCCAAAAATAACATCAGAAAGCAAGGAAATCGCCAAGATGGGAAAAGACATCGTAAAGCCTATCACAAAGACATTGAGCATCCCAGAATTCAAATAGTGCATGAAATTTTCTCCCGGATAAAACCCTCCCAAATGAATATAACCCAAACTCTGGCTCAAAAATAAAATCATCAAATGATGCCCATCAAAGGCGAGAAAAAAAAGCAGGGCGAGTAAATTTAGAATTTGTGCGATGATGGGCATATTAACGCCTGAGCTCGGGTCCAAAACGCTAGCCATAGTGAAGCCCATCGTAAAAGCAACCTGCTCCCCCGCCATCATCACAATGGTAAAAACAAGCTGCAAAATGAGTCCGGCTATCATCCCAAAAATCATCTCGCTCAAAAGCTGCAGGATGAAAAAGCTATCCAAATGCAAATTTTCAAGCCTCGCTAGGGGGTAGAGAAAGATGGTCAAAAAGAAAACGATGGTGGTTTTGACGACTAAAGGGATGCTGTTGTGCGAGAAAAATGGAAAAAAAACGATGAGCCCACTGAGCCTAGCGAACAAAAGCATGAAGGTCGCTACATTTTTATCGCCGAGATAATTGACAAATTCCATCAAAATTTAAGAGGTAGGTTTTATCACAAAGAGCCGCCAAGGTGCTATCGTGGGTTACAAAAAATAAGGCGGCATCGTTCTTTTTCGCATAGTCGATCAAAAGCTCGATCACATTTTTTGCATTGTCAAAGTCCAAATTTCCCGTTGCCTCATCGGCAAAGATGATCTTCGGCCTCTTACAAAGCACCCTCGCTATGCTGACCCTTTGCTGCTGCCCCCCGCTGAGCCTGCCTATCTTTTGAGACAAAAGCTCTTCGATGCCCAGCCTTTTTAAAATTTCTCCATCCAATTTTTTACCCGACAAAACACTGGCAAGTTCAATATTTTCCAAGGCAGAAAAGCCCTTGAATAAATAATGCGCCTGAAAGATGACGCCAAGCTCCAAGCGGCGAATTTGCAGCCTCTCATCCTCACTCAGGGCGTAAAGATTTTTACCCCGATAAAAAACTTCACCAAGATTAGGCTTTAACAACGAAGAAAGTATGTGCAGGAGGGTGGATTTCCCGCAGCCGCTACTGCCCTGAACGGCCACGCAGTCCTTTTCGCTCAAAATCAAATTCAAATTCTCAAAGAGCGGATAATCAAAGCAATGCCCAAGCCTCTCCGCCCTCAAAAGCTCCATTTTAGCCTATCTGCGCAGCGACCTCTGCCGCAAAGTCCTCAGTCTTTTTCTCCAAGCCCTCACCCACTTCAAAGCGGATAAATTCCACGATTTTAAGGCTACCGCCCCATTCCTTTTCCTTTTCGGCTATGACTTGCGCGATGGTTTTTTTATCATCCATCACATAAAACTGTCCCATCAAAGTAAGCCTACTATCAAGCTGGGAATTTTCAGCGATGAAGCTATTGATTTTCCCAGGTATGATGTTGGCCCAAATTTTTTCAGGCTTGTTCTGCGCCTTAAGCTCGGCCTTGATGTCCTCCTCAGCCTGCCTTAAAATCGCCTCAGTGATCTGCTTTCTGCTTG
Organism: Campylobacter sp.; assembly: GCF_030528245.1. Classification (GTDB taxonomy): domain Bacteria; phylum Campylobacterota; class Campylobacteria; order Campylobacterales; family Campylobacteraceae; genus Campylobacter_D. Next base: position 58,184 of record NZ_JAUMZG010000004.1, on the reverse strand, counting down.
CAAATTTAGGAATTTTATGCTCGGGTTTATTGGGGTCCTTGAGCCTGCGTCTTTCTTCATTTTCCTTTTCAAGCTCGGCAACCAAAGCCTTGTATTCGTTTTCCACAAATTCCATATCAAGCTCCTCATAGCTCAAATAGCTCGGCTTCATCGCCGCGATATGCATACAGAGCTGCTTGAGAAAGTCCCTCGCCTTAGTCGCAAATTCCACACTATCGCAAGCCGCAGCGATGATAACCCCAACGCGCCCATTGGTGTGCATGTAGCCATTGACCACGCCCTTCTCGCCAGAATTCAGGGTGGCAAATCGCCTCACGACCAAATTTTCACCTATGGTTGCGATTTGACTTTTGAGATATTCTTCAAATTTCACGCCGTTGATGATGCTGGTTTGAAGCTCCTCGACGCTCTTTAGACAGTGGTTTTGAATGTGTGCTGTCGTATCGCGCGTCAGGGCGATAAACTGCTCATTTTTAGCGACAAAATCAGTTTCTGAGTTGATCTCACTCACCGTCGCACTGGTGAAATTCTCATTCACCCTAACGCTCACAAGCCCCTCAGCGGCTAATCTATCGGCCTTTTTTGCCGCCTTTCCCAGTCCCTTTTCTCTCAAAAGCTGGACGGCCTTGTCAAAATCGCCCTCCGTTTCTTTCAGGGCGTTTTTGCAGTCCATCATCCCAGCGCCGGTGCTTTCGCGTAGTTCTTTCACTCTTTGTGCAGAAATTTCAGCCATTATTCTTGCTCCTCCTTAAAATCTTCCTCATCCATCGCCTCGTCCAAAACCTCCTGTTTTTCTTGCTCGCTGATGTCCTCATCGCCCTCATTCAATGGCTCACCATCCTGCTCTCTCAAAGATTTCCCCTCATTGATGGCCTCGGCCATTTCTTGGCAAAAAAGCTGGACAGAACGGATGGCATCATCATTTCCCGGAATGGGATAGGTTACCAAGTCAGGGTCACAGTTGGTATCAAGCGGAGCAACAACGGGAATTTTAAGCCGATTTGCCTCAGCAACGGCGATTTTTTCTTTCACAGTATCGATGACAAAAATCATATCTGGCTGCGTTTTCATGTAGCGAATACCACCCAAATAGGCAAGGAGTTTTTCTTTTTTTCGTGTCAGCATCAGGGCCTCTTTTTTGGTTAAAAGCTTGATGCTCTCATCCTCTTCCATTTTTTCTATCACTTCTAATTTTCTAATGGACTGTCTGATCGTGCCAAAATTCGTCATCATACCACCAAGCCAACGATGATTGACATAGGGCATGCCGCATTTTTCTGCAAATTCTTTAATCGCTCCACTTGCTTGCTTTTTGGTGCCGACAAAAAGTATGGTTTTACCCTCGGCCGCTGCATCGCGCACGATATTATAGGTGTATCTAAAATATCTTAGGGTTTTTTGCAGATCGATGACATAAATCCCTTTTCTTTCTCCAAAAATAAATTTTTTCATCTTTGGATTCCAGCGTCTTGTTTGGTGGCCAAAATGCACACCGCACTCCAACAAATCCCTCATACTGACCATAATGTCTCCTTGTAAATTTAGCTTTTCCTCCGCATCCCTTCATACCAAACAGCTAAATAAGGATTGATGCGTGTGAAATAAAGCGCAGATTGTAGCACAATAAATTTAGTTTTCACTTACGAATTGGAGAAGATTGAGCCGTAGTGGCTCAAAAATTTAATGCAGCTTGGACCAAACAGAACGCTTCCAAGCGATAGCAAAAACACTCAAAATTGCAAAGAAAATCATGATGTAAATTCCCACGCTTTCTCTCTCTTCTTTCTTGCTATCGCCCACTTTTTCAAGATAGGCTATCACTTTAGCCTGAGAAGCTTCGTTAAGTCCTACCCTTGGCATAGCCGTGCCCGGAAGCAATTTTTGCGTATTGTTGATGAAATCATGCAAATACTGCTCCCCCCTACTGCGTATCATCATCGATAAATCAGGCGGCACGGACCCTAAATAAGTCGCTAAATCCTCCTTAGCCGATGCGCTCAAAAAGCCATCATACTTCATATCATGGCATCTGCCGCAAGCCTCGGTGAAGATGAGCTTTTCCTTAGCAAAAGTCGTATCCTTCTGCACTAGGGCATTTTTTTCTTGCTCGTTTTCCACTGAGGCATATTTTGCCTCAAGCTCACGTTTGATCCTAGCATCCTCATTAGCCTCAAATTTCAAAGCCTCTTCCTTAAGATAAGCGATCACATTGGCTATATTTTGATGAACGAGTGCTATAACTTCACCCGAAGTGTCGCTATTGTAGGCTGTCATTATGAAGGCATCACCGAATTTATGATCGACCTTTAGAGCAAGGGCTGGATTTAAAATCAAGGCGGCCAAGAATTTTTCATCATAAAGCAGGGCCGCAGAGCTTAAATCGGGAGGAATCACGCCATAGGCTGAAGAGTCCGTAAAATTCGCCGCGATGCCGTCCTCTTTCAGTCCGTGACAGGCAAAACAATTTCCCTCGAAAAATTCCTTACCCCTTTTTGCATCACCCTTAGAAAAATCAATCTTAGCCACCTCAGTCCACAGGGCCTCCACTTTGCTTAAATTTTCCTTAGCTAGCTCCAAAGCCTTAGTGGCATTTTCTATTTGAGCAGCATCGTCTCCCTTTTTAGCTTCAGCCAAAAGCGCCTCTTTTTCATCCACGACTCCTTTGGCGAAATTCGTATCCTCAACGGCAAAATCAAAATTTGCAGGGGCAACATGAGGCTTCATTACAGAATGCGCATAGGGCTCCACGCCCCAATAAACAAGGGATGTAAAGACTACAACGACAAAAAATATCTTCAACTCTCTCATTTTTTCACTCCCCTTTTTTCCATAATTGTAATGACGGGTAAAATGACGGTGAGTAACAATAAAAACGCTACAGAAGCATAAAATCCCACCCAAGCATTAATACCCGTTGGGGGCAATTTCCCATACACGGTTAGAACGATTAAATCCACAAGCAAAACCCAAAACCATATAAAAAATAAAGGTCTTTCGTGTGCAGGTTTTACCACATCGTTCCTATCCAGCCAGGGGAGCAAAAAGAAGATCACTTGAGCGACACCAAAGGCTGCAAGGCCTATATCAAAAGCCTTGATACTACCCACGTCAAAGAAAAATCCCCTCAAAACCTCATAACTCCATAAAAAATACCACTCAGGGTAAATATGTGCAGGGGTCTTAAGCGTAGCGGCTGGGTCAAAATTAATAGGATCCATCGCAAAAGAAAATTTGAAGCTCACCAAATAAAAAAAGAAAATCATAAAGAGGCAAATGTACATAAAATCTTTGCTCAAAAAGCCCGGCCAAAAAGGGATAACCTTAGCCCCCTTCGTGTCTCCTGCCATGTATTTTTCCGCCTCCAAATCAAAATCAAGCTCCTCAGCGATTTCGTTATTAACATGAGGAATTCTTAGGGAATAAAAGTGCAAAGCAATGATGGCTAAAATCACAATAGGAAGCAAGCACACATGAAGCATAAAAAATCTCGTCAAAGTCGGATCAGACACCGCATAATCGCCCCTTATCCACACGACCAAAGCATCGCCTATGAGTGGAATTCCGCCAAAAAGATTGGTGATGACCTGAGCCGCCCAGTAACTCATCTGCCCCCAAGGAAGCATATAGCCGCTGAAAGCCTCCGCAGAAAACACCACAAACAAAAGCATGCCGCTTATCCAAATCATCTCACGACCCCTTTTATAAGAGCCGTAATAAATTCCCGTAAGCATATGAATGTAAAGGATGAGAAAAATCACCGAAGCTGCCACGCCGTGCATGTGCCGCCAAAGCCAGCCGTATTCCACCTCCTGCATGATGGTTTTATTGACGCTATCAAAGGCCAAAGCCGTATCAGGCTTATAATACATCACAAGCAAGAGCCCCGTGACAAAAAGCACGGCAAAAAGGGTGGTCAAAATCACTCCCATAGCCCACAAGAAATTGATTTTTTTAGGTATCCAGTATTTATTCATCAAAACATCGAGCAATTTATGCACAGCGAGCCTTTGATCAAGCCAATCCACTATGCCATCTGCCTTTCTAATCTGCGCCATCTCACACCTCCGCAATCATCTTTTGATATTCAGGACCTTCCTCGCCCAAAACGAGCTTTGTCCCGTCTATTTTAAAGGGAGGTATGTCCATAGGTCTTGGAGGGGGGCCGAAGACATTTTTGCCACTGGTGTCAAATTCACCCCCATGACAGGCGCATTTAAACAGCTGCTCACTTGGCGCATACGCAGGGATACAGCCCAAATGCGTGCAAAGCCCGATGACAAGCATGTAGGCCGCATCCCCCACAAGCACATCACGCTTCTCGTCTTTTGACATATCCGCGCTTTTTTTGAGGATGAAAATGGGCTTTTTGCGCCACTCTATGGTTCTTAGCTCCCCCTCCTGCATCGCACTCAGATCCACGGTTGTAAAGCCCGCCGCTTTGACGCTTGGGAGCGGGTCCCAAGTTTTTTTCATCGCCACAAGCGAGAAAACACCCCCCACAGCGGCCACAGTCCCAAATGCAAAACCTATAAAATTTCGTCGGCTCTCTGAAGTTTCCATCACCTTCCTTTCCTAAGCTTTCATTTCAAAAAGTTTTAAGAATTTACCTAAAATAAAATAAATTTTTTCTTTAGCTTTCTTTTAGCCATCGCGACTCCTGCGTGAAAGCTATTTTCGATTCATTTGGATGCAAATTTGCAAAATATCCAAAGCCGCAGGGGTTATGCCGCTGATTTGACTGGCAGCAAAAAGCGTCCCGGGCTTAAATTCCTCAAGCTTTTCCACCACTTCATTGCTCAGGCCACTCACTCCCTTGAAATCAAAATTTTCAGGTATTTTTAAGCCGCTCAAGGCGCGCATTTTCTCCACCTGCGCCTTTTGCATCTGCGTGTAGTGGTAGTATTTTGCCTCGCTTAAAATTTCCTGCAAGGAGGCCTCATCCATACCCTCAAAGCAGCCGCCAAGCTTTCGCAGCTTGTCCCTATCAAAGCTGGCCCTAGCGACGATCTTTTGCAGGCTCATCACCGCGGTGATTTTCTCCTCCCCAAGCCTCGCCAAAAGCGCGTTGTTTTCATTACTTGGTGTCCATTGCGTGCCCAGTAGAAATTCCAGGCCCCTTTCTAAATTCGTGCGGATATTTTGGATGTAGGCATAATCCTCCTCGCTCAAAAGTCCCAAATCAAAGCCATATTTTCCAAGCCTCAAAATAGCATTTTCCTCCCGCAAAAGCAGGCGAAATTCCGCCCTTGAGGTGAACATCCTATAAGGCTCCTTCGTGCCCTTGGTGACCAAATCATCAATCAAAACGCCAATATAAGCCTCATCGCGCCCCAAAACAAAAGGCGCCCTCCCCTCCAGAGCCAAAACCGCATTCACCCCCGCCATAAAGCCCTGCGCCGCCGCCTCCTCATAGCCCGTCGTGCCGTTAATCTGCCCCGCGCAATAAAGCCCCGAAATTTTTTTAAGCTCCAAGGTATGCCTCAGCTGCACAGGCTCGATGTAATCATACTCGATCGCATAGCCAAAGCGCGTGATTTTCGCCTCCTCAAAACCCTCGATGCTGCGCAGCATCTTCATCTGCACCTCATAGGGCAGGGAGGTGGAAAAGCCGTTGATGTAGTATTCTGTAGCCTCCCTCGTTTGAGGCTCGATGAAAAGATGATGGCTTTCTTTGTCCGAAAAACGCTTGATCTTATCCTCGATGGAGGGGCAGTAGCGCGGACCCACACCCTCGATCTGTCCCGTAAAAAGCGGGGCGCGGTCAAAATTTTGCCGTATCACTTCGTGAGTTTTTGAATTCGTGCGGGCGATGTAGCAGGGAAGCTGCTCGGGGTTGAAATTTTTCGTGCGAAAGCTAAAGGGCTTGGGGTTTTCATCGCCGTGCTGGATTTCCAAAACGCTAAAATCAATGCTCTTGGCATCCACCCGCGGACAAGTGCCTGTTTTGAGTCGCCCTACCTTTAAATCCAGCTCCCGTAAAAATCTGCCAAGCGGCACGGAGGCTAGCTCCCCCACCCTACCCGCTTGGAGCTGATTTTCACCGATGTGGATGAGGCCATTGAGAAAGGTGCCTGTGGTGAGGATGATTTTGGGAGCGAAATAACACTGGCCCAAATTCGTCCTTAGGCCCTTAACCGTAGAATTTTCAATGAGCAAGGCCACCACCTGCTCCTGAGAAAGCTCTAAATTTTCAAGCCTCAAAAGCCTATTGCGCGCGCTGATGCGATAATTATCCATGTCAATCTGCGCCCTGCTACCCCGCACGGCAACGCCCTTGCTTTCATTGAGAATGCGAAATTGAATCCCCGCCGCATCGGTGATCTCGCCCATCAGGCCGCCCATAGCGTCAAGCTCCTTAACCAAATGCCCCTTAGCCAGACCCCCCACGGCGGGATTGCAGCTGGCCGCGCCGATTTGCTCGATCAGCGTCGTTAGGAGCAGGGTTTTTTTGCCCATTCTAGCCGCCGCAGCGCAGGCCTCTATGCCAGCGTGCCCGCCCCCCACCACGATAATGTCAAACATCTTCAGGGGCTACTTTGTCTCTTGCAGGGAAAAAATGAGCTCGTTGTAGCTTTTTTTCGCCTTTTTACAAAAATCCTCCAAGGTTCTCACTCCCTCAGCAATGCCCTGTTTTTCGGCCCTTAAAAGCTCATCGTAGAGGGAGAGAATGGGAGGCATGGCCTTAGGGTTGGGCTGACGACGCACAGAATAATAGCCTATCATCTTATCCTGCATATCAAACGAGGGGGTTACATTGGCAAAAACCCAGTAAAAATCGCCATTTTTGCTCTTGTTTTTCACGAAGGCAAAAATTTCCTCGCCCTTTTTGATGTAGTCCCACAAAAACTTAAACACAGTCTTAGGCATATCCTCGTGGCGGACGATGTTGTGCGGCTTGTAAAGTATGTCCTTCACACTATAGCCTGCATAATTTAAAAAATCATCATTCGCATAGACGATCTTGCCGCTTAAATCGGTTTTGGAGGTTATCAAGCTGCCCTTTTTTAAAAAAATTTCCTTTCCCATTATCCTTCCTTAAATTTTTAGTTTCTCCAAAAGCGCAGCGCTTTTTTTCTCCAAGTCTTTAATATCGCTTACGATGGCGTTGTAAGTGGCCTTGTCGATATACTCATTTTTAGCATTTTGGATAGAATCTGCCGCCTTTCCTTTTATAAAATCTTTAGCAACTTTTAGCTCATCTTCTGGTATGAATTCATTAATGAGCTCTTTTGCCCTCTCATCCTCGCACAAATTAGAAATCGCATCCTGACTTTCAAGGTCAAATCCTTGCGCACCGTTGAGACTGAGATAAATGTTTGACTTGTAAAGAATGTGATCGATTTTCACCACGGACAAAACAAGCCTCTTTGCAAAGGCGGCAAATTCCGTCCCGAGCACAAAGCTATTTTCCTCAAGATGCTTAAAGGCTGAGGAAAATTTAATGATCCTCTCCTCACTCTCGCTCACAATGCCAAAAATTTGCTCACTACCGGACTGGATGTTTTCAAAATCCTGCTGCATGGTTTGGATGGCGATGGAAATTTCACTTGTTGATTTTTGCGTGCGCTCGGCTAGTTTGCGCACCTCATCAGCCACCACTGCAAAGCCTCTGCCATGCTCGCCTGCCCGGGCGGCCTCGATGGCGGCGTTGAGGGCTAGGAGATTGGTCTGATCGGCTATGTCGCGGATAACCTCAACCACGGAGGTGATGTTTTGTGAATTCGCCACAAAAGTCTGCACAGTCTTTTGACTGGAGCTTACCACTTCCATTAAAGAAGACATCGCCTCTTGTAAAGAATCTACCTCCGTGCCGTTTTCTGTGGCGGTTTTTGTGATCAAATCCACAGTACCATAAACATTATTCATCACGCTAATATCGGCGTTGAAGGAGTTTGAAATTTGAACCAAGTCTTTATTTTGATTACCAAGACTTAGGTCCATTAGAGTTTTGGATAGGGCGTTTTTGAAGGTCGATTTTGCGGTTGTTTCTATATCGAATAAGGCCTTGTTGATGAAGTCGATATTGCTAGCAAAAATTCCCTTCAGTCCATCGGGCAAGGCCTTGCGGTAAAACACACCTCTTTGAGAGCAGGCAACAGAGGTATTAATCTCTCTCAAGTAAGCCTCAAGCCCGTCGATGGTGTTGTTAAGATTATCGGCGATTTTAGCAAGCTTCTTGCTTTTCGTCCCCGTATAGACGATGCGGTGGTCAAAATTGCCCTCCTTGAGCTCACCGGAGAGCGTTAAGAATTTCTCCAGCATCCGCTCCTCATCACTGCGGCTCATCGCCATCACAATCAAAAGCCCCGTCGCAGCAGTAAAGAATCCAAGCGCCATAAAAACGCCGCCAAAAATCAAAACCGCAATGCCAAGTAAATTTAATAAAATAGCCAAAATGAAGCACTTTTTCATCACCATCCTCAATGCTTATAGAATTCTAAAGAAAAGAAGTATATAAGACAAATTTTTAACCTTCCATAAAAGTATACTTTTTACCGAGCGGTCAAAGCATTTACAAAATTTATCGTAAAATACGGCCTTTAATTTTACAAAGGAGCTTAATAATGCAGTTTCAAACCGAGGTCAATCAGCTCTTGCAGCTTATGATTCACTCCTTATACTCAAACAAGGAAATTTTTTTAAGAGAGCTTGTATCCAACGCCAGCGATGCCCTTGATAAGCTTAATCTCCTAAGCGTGAGCGATGATGCTTACAAAAGCCTTAAATTTGAGCCCAAAATTGAAATCAAAATCGACAAAGACAAAAAAATCCTCACCCTTTCAGACAACGGCATAGGGATGAATAGAGAGGATCTAATCAACCACCTTGGCACCATCGCCAAAAGCGGCACGAAGAGCTTTTTGGAAAGCCTAAGCGGGGACTCCAAAAAGGACTCCCAGCTCATTGGGCAGTTTGGCGTGGGCTTTTACTCCGCCTTCATGGTCGCGGACAAAATCGAAGTTTTAAGCAAAAAGGCCCTAGAGGATAAGGCTTACCTTTGGGTCTCCGATGCTAGCGGCTATGAGATAGAGGAGGCAAGGAGAGACGAGCAGGGCACGAGCATCACCCTGCACCTCAAGGATGAGGAATTTTGCAACGCCTACAAGATAGAAAGCATCATAGAGAAGTACTCAAACCACATCCAGTTTCCCATTTTTATGGAAAAAGAGGAGTTCATCCCCCTCACCGAGGAGGAAAAAAAGGAAAATAAGGAGCCCAAAAAAGAGCTTAAAATTTCGCAAATCAACAAAGCCAACGCCATTTGGAGGATGGCAAAATCCAGTCTCAAGCCTGAAGATTACGAGAATTTTTACGCGCAAAATTTTCACGACTCTAACAAGCCCCTACTCTACCTCCACACCAAAAGCGAGGGTAAATTTGAATACAACTCCCTCTTTTTCATCCCGCAAAATGCGCCCTTTGACCTCTTTCGCGTGGATTATGAAAGCGGCCTAAAGCTTTATGTAAAGCGGGTTTTCATCAGCGATGATGACAAGGAACTTTTGCCGATCTATTTGCGTTTTGTGAGGGGTATCATTGATGTGGAGGATTTGCCGCTTAATGTCAGTCGTGAAATTTTGCAGGAAAATACCATTTTAAAAGCCGTCAAAGAGGCCAGCGTGAAAAAAATCCTGAACGAGCTTGAAAGGCTAAAGGAAAAAGATAAAGAAAAATATTTAGAATTTTTCAAAACCTTCGGCAGAGCCTTGAAGGAAGGCTTATACGGCTTTGGCGCAGAAAAGGAAAATTTACTAAAGCTAATGCTTTACAAAAGCAGCAAAAGCGAGACTTTGCGCTCTTTGGGCGAGTATAAAAACGACCTAATCCCCGAGCAGAAAGAAATTTTCTACATCACAGGAAATAGCGAATCCCTGCTGCGAAATTCCCCCCTGCTTGAGGAATACAAGGCGAAAAATATTGAGGTTTTGCTGATGGATGATGAGATCGATAGCCTCATCATGCCGAGCATGGGTGAATTTGAGGGGCTAAAATTCACCGCTATCAATCAGGTCGAGGACAAAAACGAGCTTAGCGATGAGGAAAAGCAAAATTTCGCCCCGCTTTTAGCGAAATTTAAGGAGCTTTTAAAGGAAGAGGTCGAGGATGTGCGACTGACCTCGAGGCTCAAGGATAGCCCAAGTTGCGTAGTTTATGACAAAAATAAGCCCGATTTTGCGATGCAGCAGCTTTTAAAGCAAATGGGACAGGAGCAGAATTTCAAGCCGATTTTAGAGCTCAATCCCAAGCACGAAATTTTTGCCAAGCTTCAAAACAACGAAAGTTTCGCCCCCGACATCGCCACTTTGGTTTTGAATATGGCCAAGCTTAGCGAGGGCATGGGCGTGGAAAACACCGCCGCTTTTAACGCCAGTCTCAGCAAAATCATCACCAAGGCCCTGTCGTGATCGAAAATATCCCCGCAGAAATTTGGACGCAAAGCTTGAATGAGTATCAAATTTTTGATGTCCGCACTCCAGCCGAGTGGGCGGAGGGGGTTTTGCAAAATGCTCGGTGCGTGGCCTTGTATGATGATTTGGGCTCGTTCAATACGAATTTCGTGCAAGAAATTCAAAGCGCTCTTGATGGAAGCGATAAAATCCTAGCCTTCATCTGTCGCAGCGGGGGCAGGAGCGAGATAGCCGCTAGGATAGTGCTTGATGAGCTTGGCATCAGGGGGGTGAATTTGGACGGGGGGATGCTGGCCCTGGAGAAAGAAGCGTGATAGAGTTTTACCTCCTCATCGCGGCGCTTTCCTTTCTCGTGCTTTATTTTGCGGTCAAAAAATTCAGCCTAAACATCGACGAAAAAGCCCTTTTAGAGCCGATAAAATCAGAGCTTTACCCTCAGTTTTGCGACTGCATTGACGGGAAGATCAGGGAGCTCAAAGAGGGGGTTGAGGGGCAGAATTTGAGCCTCAAAAACCCTGAGCAAAAAGAGGATTTTTTAGAAAAGCTCGGGGATTTGAGCCGTGAGCTTACCTTCATCCAAACGATGAATTTGAGCAAAAAAAACGAGCAAATTTGGCAAAAAGAGCTTTTTGATTTTTTGAAAGATTTGGAAAATTTAATTCTAGAATTTTTAGAGCAAGGCGAAGAAATCGGCGACAGACTCAGGCAAGAGCTTATGGAGGCTTTTGAGAATTTAAAAAAAGAGTGAGTCCCCCACCCCGCCGCTTTGTCGCGGCCGCCTTGGGGTAAAATTCTAAAGCCCCATTTTGAAAGGATTGAGAATGTTGTTGGGGTCGAAGGCTTTTTTGATATTTCGCATCAAATCAAGCTCCCCAGCACTGAAGGCCAAATGCATAAAAGGCGCCTTAGAAAGCCCTATGCCATGCTCCCCGCTCAGGGTCCCACCAAGCTCCACCGTGAGCCTGAAAATCTCCTCCACCGCCTCATGCCCCCTCCTCACCTGCTCCTCGTCATTTTTATCCACCATCACATTGGTGTGGACATTCCCATCACCCGTATGCCCGAAGCAGGGAATTTTAAAGCCGTATTTTTGTGAAATTTTCTCGATACCCTCAAGCAGTTCGGGTAGCTTAGAGCGCGGCACAGTGATGTCTTCATTGAGTTTTAACGAGCCATACATTGCGATGCTTTGCGAGCAATTTCTACGTGCAAACCAAATGTCCGCCGCCTCTTGCTCATTTTGCGCAATCTTAAATTCCAGGGCCCCATTTTGCAAAAAATACTCCCTAAGCCTTGATAAATCATTATCCAAGGCCTCCATGATATTGCCATCCACATCGGTGATCAAAATCGCCCCCGCATCCACAGGCAAGCCCTTGTTGAATTTCGCCTCCACCGCACGGATGCTAAGATTATCCAAAAATTCCATACTCACAGGATTTACCCCGCCCGCAAGGCTTTTATAAACCGCATCCATCGCATCCTTCACGCTAGAAAAGCTCGCAAAAGCCGTCTTTTTAAAGCGCGGCATGGGGATGAGCTTTAGGGTCAGCTCACTCAAAACGGCCAAGGTCCCCTCACTGGCGATTAAAATTCCCGCTAGATTATAGCCCGCCACATCCTTGATGGTGCGCTTTCCCGCCCTTATCACCTCCCCGCTGGGCAAAACCGCTCGCAAAGCCATCACATAGTCTTTCGTGATGCCGTATTTTGCCGCCCGCATCCCGCCGGCATTTTCACTCACATTGCCCCCCAAAGAAGAATACTCCATGCTCGCAGGATCGGGTGGATAAAAAAGCCCGTGCTTAGCCACCTCTTTTTGAAGCTGCGTATTTATGAGACCCGGCTGCACCACGGCGACTAAATTTTGCAAATCAAGCTCTAAAATTTGATTCATATGCTTTTCAAAGCTCAAAACCAAGCCGCCATTAACCGCTAGTGCCCCGCCCGTAAAGCCCGAACCCGCCCCGCGTGGGACGATGAGGATGCGATTTTCGTTGCAGAATTTGAGGATGGCGATGATGTCCTCTTCGTTTCTTGGAAAAAGCACCCCATCAGGCTGGTAGTGCTTCTTGGTCGCATCATAGCTGTAGGCCCTGCGGTGGATGGGGTCAAAGTGGGCATTCTCCTCGCCCAAAAGTCGCGTGAAAAAGCCCTGAAATTCTGCGCGCATCATCTTGCTCTGAGTGGGTCGATCAGAGTCTCATAGTAGCGGTAAAAATCCCCGATCTCTTCGGAATTTATGTTGAAAAAATCACTCCGGTAGCCTTCTATCCTAGAATAAAACGGCGCTTGCTGGGTGCTGGAATTTAGAGCCACATCCTCCTCATAAAGGACATGAAAATCCTGACAATCGACCAGCTTGATCTTATCCCTGAGCGCGAAGGCTAAGATCCCCACGGCATTGTCCGAGCAGAATTTTCTAAAGTCGGCGCGCTTGGGGGCTGGGGCATTGGCTCTGATGAGCTGCGCGCCCAAAACATCGATGTGCGTGAAGTATAGGGAAGGAAATTTTTGCACGAGCCAATCGTGACTCGTCCTGTCTGGGGCTATCGCCACGGCTCTGTCGTAGAGGAAATTCAAAAGCACCTCATCGCCCACTTCTGGCAGGATGTTTGGCAGGGGTAGGGCCTCCTGCTCTAGGGAGTCGAAGACCTTAAATTCAAGCTTGGCGAGGCCGTTTTCCTTCTGGATGACGCTCACCCTTGCTATGATGCTTTTTGAGTGCTTGAAGCGATGGCTGACGATCCCGCTAGCGTGTAGCCTTATCCCCGGCTCATCCCTCACATAAGCGTGAGGCCCATCCACCTTCAAAAGCTCTGACTTGACGGGCTTTAAATCAAAATCCGCAAATAAATTCACACCCAAAACCAAGAAAAATAAAAGCAATTTCAACAAAGGGACTCCTTAAAATTCAGCGTGATTTAGGGTGGGCATTATAATGCTTTTCGTTAAATAATCGTAAGAAAAGTTAAGTAGAATGCGGAATTTGTTTAATCCAAACGGGGCGATGCGATGGTGAAAAAAATGATATTTTTGTGCTTTTTGTTTTCATTGAGGGCCTTTGCGCTCTCAAGCACTGAGGAGCACATTTGGGAAAATGGCGACACCCTGCTGCAATTTTTACAGAGAAATTCCATTCCCATGTCTTTATATTACGAGCTTGACAAGGAGGATCAAGAACTCGCCTCAGAAATCGCCTACAAGGCAAAATATCAAATTTTAAAGGATGAAAACAATCGCATCGAGCAGGTCCTCATCCCCATCAGTGATGAGCTTCAAATTCACATTTACAAGAATAAAGAGGAGCAGTTTAAGCTCACTTTCACGCCCGTAGATTACATCAAAGAGGATAGAATTTTACGCCTTGTGGTGAAAAACTCGGCCTATCAGGATGTTTATGAGGAGAGTAAAAGCTCGACCCTAGCAAGGGCCATGGTGCGCTCGTTTAAGGGCAGTGTGAATTTTCGTAACATCCAAAAAGGCGATAAAATCACCCTTTACTACTCACAAAAAAGGCGGATGGGGAAGCTTTGGGGCGACATCAGCATCAAAATGGCCGTGGTTGAAATCAACAAAAACGCCAGAGAAATTTTCCTCTACAACGACACATACTACGGACGCAACGGCAAAGAAATAGAATCCTTCCTCCTCGCCAAACCCGTCAATCACGCACGAATTTCCTCCCACTTCACCACCGCACGCTACCATCCCATTTTAAAGCGCTACAGAGCGCATTTGGGCGTGGATTATGCAGCGCCCACAGGCACACCCGTGAAAAGTGCGGGAAATGGAGAAATCATCTTCATCGGCACACAAAATGGCTACGGCAAGGTCATCAAAATCAAGCACGCCTCAGGCTACACCACGCTTTATGCGCATCTTAGCCGCTTTGCGAAGGTCAAAAAGGGGCAAAAGGTCAAGCAGGGGCAGCTCATCGCCTATGTGGGCTCGACGGGGATGAGCACGGGGCCGCATTTGCATTTTGGGGTCTATCTCAACAATAAGGCCATCAATCCGCTTTCTGTGGTCAAAATCGCCAAGTCCGAACTGAGCGCCAAGTCCAAAAAAGATTTTCAAAACAAAATCGCAGAATATGAAAGCGCCATCAAAGAAGCGATAGAAAACGACAGGCCTAATCCGCCCAAGGAAGAGGACTTTGAAAATTTCATAGAATTTTAGAGCCTAGCCCTTGAACCAAGTGGCGATTTTTTCAAACAGACCCTTTTGCTCCTGATGCACACCGTCTTGGACGCCAAAACTCTCACCAAGCTGCTCCAAGAGCTTGGTTTGCTCCTCGTTGATGGTGTGAGGGAATTTGATCGCAATCTGCACGATCTGCCTCCCAATGCGTGAACTTCGCACATCTTTAACGCCCTCATTTTCAAGCACAAAGCGCTGCCCGTCTTTGGCTCCTTTGGGCAGGGACAAAAGCGCCTCGCCCCGTATGGTCGGCACTTTCACGCTTTGCCCCAAGATGGCCTGGGTGAAAAACACGGGAAATTCTATGTAAATGTCCTCATCATCGCGGATGAAAATCGCATCCTCCGCGGCAAAAATTTTGACGAACAAATCCCCCCTTGAGCCGTCTTTTCCAACATTTCCCCTAGCACTCACCCTAAGGCTCATGCCGCTGTTGATCCCCTCAGGCACACTCACCTCAACCCTATCCGCAAACTCATCAAAGCCCCTACCCTTGCATTCTGGGCATTTTTCACCGGCACTCTCCCCACTTCCTCTGCAATCGGGGCAGGTTTGCGCGAAGGTAATGAAGCCCTGCTGCACCCCCACCTGCCCTCTGCCTCGGCACTTGGGGCAGGTTTGCAATTTGCCCCCCTTGGCCCCGCTTGCATTGCAGCTTTGGCAAGCCTTTTTGTAGCTAAATTCCACTTCTTTTTTGCAGCCAAAAACGGCTTCTTTGAAACTGAGATTTAGAGCTATGGCTAAACTGAGGTCAAAATTCTCGCCCTGGGACCTCTTTTTGCGACTTCTGGATCCCCCGCCGAAAAAACTGGAAAAAATATCGTTCAAATCCTCAAAATCTGAAAAGCCTCCAAATCCCCCACTTGCGCCCCTCAAGCCCTCTTTGCCATAGCGATCATAAAGAGCTCTTTTTTCATCATCGCTCAAAATTTCATAGGCCTCATTGATGAGTTTGAATTTGCTTTCAGCTTCCTTGTCGCCTTGATTCCTGTCCGGATGATACTGCAGGGCGAGTTTGCGGTAGGCCTTTTTAATGCTCTCCTTGTCGGCGTTTTGCGCAATTTCTAAAATTTCATAATAACTCAGTTCCACACATTTCCCTTATTTAAATTTAGTTTAAAAACAAAGCGCGCAATTTACCAAGTTTTTAATTTATTTTAGATAAAATCGGGCAAGAATTTAATGGGAGCGAAGCGATGATTAAAATTTTGATGATAGAAGATGACCCTGATTTTGCGCAGCTTTTGTCGGAGTACCTTGTTCAATTTAATATCAAAATCACCAATCACGAAAGCCCAAAAGAAATTTCTATAGATAAGCTTGGAACTTATGACTGTCTCATTTTGGACCTGACCCTGCCGGGGATCGACGGGCTGGAAATTTGTAAGGAAATTCGGCAAAAAAGCCATATCCCCATCATCATATCCTCAGCTAGGGGTGATTTGAGTGATAAGGTCGTGGGACTGCAAATCGGTGCGGATGATTACCTGCCAAAGCCCTACGATCCCAAAGAAATGTATGCGAGGATTATCAGTCTCATACGGCGCAGCAAGAGGACAGAAAATGAAGCGAAAATCGACTCCAACTCTGCTTTTAAGGTGGATGCAAAGAGGCACGAAATCAGCTACAAGGGTAAGGTGCTCACTCTCACTCCAGCAGAATATGAAATTTTAGAGCTTCTCATCGCGCAGCATGGCTATTCTGTGCCGCGAGAGCAGCTGGTGCAGGGCTGCAAAAGCCTCAAGGATAAGGACTCTAAGAGCCTTGATGTCATCATCGGGCGCCTTAGGGTGAAAATCGGCGATAATTCCAGATCCCCCAAACACATTTTTTCAGTACGCAGTATAGGCTATAAGCTCATAGGATAATGATGCAGAGGTATTCCATACGCTCCAAGCTTATAAGCTTGCTTTTTATTGTTTTTTCGCTTTTGTGTGTGTTTTTTGTTGTGATTTTAGATAGGGAAAATAAAATCAACAATGAAAAAATCAACTCGGTTCAAAGAGAAATCATATATTTTTTGTCCCAGCAAACTGAGGAGTATTTCATACGCAATTTGCCGGACAATACCGAAAATATGAGACTTGTGGAGATTAAAAATAAAAAGCTCATCGAAAAAATACGCGCTGAGGGTAGGACGATCTTTACGCACACTACGAATTATTGCCAATTTTCCTCCCTGCTTTACAGCTGGAGAATGTATTTGAGTTTGGACTGCAAGGCTTTTCAAAAAATTTACACCTATGACCAAGAAGACGATCGCATCGATAATGTCCTGCTAACCAGCTTTCTATTTTTCGTAGTCCTCATCATTTTGACCTACATTTCTCTCTTCAAATCGCTCAAGCCGCTGGGTCAGCTCAAGGATGAAATCATCAAAATCAGCCATAATGAAATTGAGGATTTTAGCCAATATGACAATGATGAAATCGGCACCATCGCTGCAGAATTCAGCAAGGCCTACCGCAAAAATAAGGACCTGATCCGCTCGCGACAGCTTTTTCTGCGCACCATAATGCACGAGCTAAAAACCCCAATAGGCAAGGGCAGGATCATCGCCGAAATGACCAAAGAAGCGAAGCAAAAAAAGCGTTTGATTGAAGTTTTCGAGCGGATGAATCGCCTCATCAATGAGCTGGCAAAAATTGAAAATCTCTTTTCTAAAAATTACAGTCTCCATCTCAAAAACAACCCCTTTAGCGCCTTTTTGAACGAAGCGAAAAATTATCTTTTGAGGGATGATTTTGATAAAATCATCAAAATCAAGCTGCACAGCGATCCCATCATCAACGCCGACATTGAAATTTTTTCCCTCATCTTAAAAAATATGCTCGATAATGCCCTAAAATATTCCAAAGAGGGCACTTGCGAGCTTGAGTGCTTCATCGATCATTTTGTCGTTAAAAATTCAGGCGAGCCCCTAAAAGAGCCGATAGAATACTACCTCAAAGCCTTCACGCGTGATAAAAATCTCAAAAAAGAAGGCATGGGGCTGGGACTTTATATCGTCTCCGAAGTGTGCAAACTGCACGGCTTTAGCCTACTTTATGAATACAAAGCGCACAAGCACTGCTTTAAGGTTCTTTTTGGAAGCATCCAATGAACCACAAGGGCTTAGAGAAATTTAACGAGCTTGTGCAAAGCTTCGCCTCCCTACCCACCATAGGCAAAAAAACCGCCATAAGGCTTGCCTATCATCTTTGCATCAAAAGCCCGCTCGAAGGGACAAAACTCGCTCACAATATCGAAAACGCCCTGCGCTTCATACGATTTTGCAAACGATGCGGAGCGCTCAGTGAAAATGAATTGTGCGAAATTTGCAGCGATGAGGGCCGGGAAAAAAAACTGCTTTGCATCGTGGAAAATCCTAAGGATGTGTTGATTTTAGAAGAAAGCGGGAGTTTTCAGGGTTTTTATTTTGTTTTGGATGATTTGAGCGAGGAAAAAATCGCCAAGCTAAGAGCCCACATCACTGCTCTGCAAAGCGAGGAGGTGATCTTCGCCCTCACCCACAGCGTGAGCTCGGATGCGATTATATTTTTCATCGAAGAGCAGCTTAAGGATTTGGCCCTGAAATTCAGCAAAATCGCCCAAGGAATCCCAAGCGGCGTTCATTTGGAAAATGTCGACTTCATCTCCCTGCATCAGGCCTTAAATTTCCGCACGAAAATCCACTAACCCCCAAGCAGCACCACTCAAAGCGGCGCTTAAAAAGCATCCTTGATCTTCCTCGCGTTTTTCGCACCCACAAGGCCTGCTAGCTCTTCAAATTCCGCCGCGTGAATCCCCTCAAAATCCCCGTAAAAATTCAAAAGCTTATCCACCACAGCCCCGCTAAGTCCTGCTTTTGTGAGCCTTGAGCTGGCCAAGTCTTGCTTTTCGCGCGCCTTTCGGTGGAAATCAAGGGCAAATCGATGCGCTTCGTCCCTTAATTTTTGCAAAAATTGCAATTTTTTATCCGCACTATCCAGTCGAAATTCCCCCCGCAAAGAGTGGATTTTATCCCGCGCCGCGCCCTTTGCCCTGTGCGCCTTAGCGTCAATTTTTTCCTTGGCGATGGCCAAAATGTCCACATTGGCGCCTGAGCTTTTGATGATGCTTTTGGCTAAATTTAGCAGCACGCTCCCGCCGTCGATGAGCCACAAATCAGGCGCTGGGAGGCTTTGAAAATCCTTCGCCCTGCGCGTTAAAAGCTCTCGCATCTGCTCAAAATCCCCCCGACCACTCAAATGATACCTGCGGTAAGCCTCCTTGTGCCACCGCCCCCCCTCAAAACACACCATAGCCCCGACCCTAGCAACCCCTTGCAGGTGCGAGCAGTCAAAAATTTCAATGCGGCCCGGGAAATTTTCAAGCGCAAAATAGCGCATAAAATCCTGCATGAAATGAAGGTCCGTTTTTTTGAGAGCGTTGTGAATTTGCAAAAGGGCGTTTTGAAAGGCTAGGTCGCAAATTTTTCTCTTTTGCGCCTGTTGAGGGCGGATGAGGCGGATTTTTTTACCAAAGCGCTTTGAGAGCAAATCCTCCAAAAGCGGCCTGTCCTCAAAATCCTCATAAAGATAAATTTTCGGGGCGATCAGGGGCGTGTCGCTGTTGAAATTTTCCAAAATGAACTGCTTGTAAAGGGAGTTTTTATCGGGCTCCTCCTCGCTTTTGAGGGGGCAAAGCCTTGAATGCGCGCTGATGATCTTGCCCTCCTGCACCACAAAGCGCAAAAGGCAGGCCAAATTTTTCTCCCAAGCAAGGGCAAAAATTTCAAAATCCTCAAGCCTCGCTAAATCCAGCTCAACCCTCACCTCAAGCTCCCTTAGCGTCCTGATGCTATCCCTGAGCTTCGCGGCCTCTTCGTAGTGCTCATTTTTAGAAAGCTTGAGCATTTGCTTTTGTAAATTTTCAATCAAAAGGCTAGGATTTAGCAGGGCCTTGGTCGCACGGGCTAAAATTTCCCCATAAGCCTCGGGGCTGATTTTGCCCTCGCAAGGAGCAGGGCAGCGCGCGATTTGATGAAAGATGCAGGCCCTCTTGCAACCCTGCCTTTGCCTTAGAGGGTAGTAAAGATAAAGCGCGTCCAAAAGCTGCTTTGCGCCCTTGAAAAAGGGGCCATAATATTTAATTTTGCTTTTTTTTATGAGCCTTCTGGTGCTTTTAAAGCTAGGAAATTCCTCGCTCAAATCCACATAAATATAGGGGTAGGTCTTATCATCGCGCAATAAAATGTTGTATTTAGGATGCAGCTGCTTGATGAGGGAATTTTCCAAAATCAAAGCATCGGCCTCTGAATGCGTGGTGATGACCTCCAGATGCACCGCCTCGTTTATCATCTTTTGGATGCGTGCGCTTGATTGAGCGCTCAAATA
Organism: Campylobacter sp.; assembly: GCF_030528245.1. Classification (GTDB taxonomy): domain Bacteria; phylum Campylobacterota; class Campylobacteria; order Campylobacterales; family Campylobacteraceae; genus Campylobacter_D. The sequence goes on along the minus strand of NZ_JAUMZG010000004.1, from coordinate 38,215 downwards.
GCTCCGCACACGATTTTTGAGATTCTTCGCCTTGCCGACATAAAGCAGCTTGCCCTCCTTGTCAAAATACTGATAAACGCCCGGATTTTGCGGTAAATTTGCAAGCTTTTCTTTTAAGATTTCTTGCATTTTATCCTCCCCCTCACCCTTTCAAAAAGCTCAAACAATCTTTCATCTTCAAAAGAATTTTTAAAGTCCCCCAAAGCCAGTTCGATATTTTGCCTCTGAGTCCTTGGAGGGGGGAGGGGCTGCGGGTCATCCTCGTAGCGTTTGGTGAAAATTTTCAAACCCTCCACCTCGCTAAAGGCACTTTGAGGATTTTGCTTGGCGTAGAGTTTTATAAGAAATTTAATGTTGGTTTTAGTATCATCGTGGTTCATTTCTTGATAGCCCACATTGTGATGCGTGATGAGGTATAAAATTTTATTTTTGATAAAAATTTTTGCGATCAATCGCTGATGTTTGGGACCCATCAGGCTGAAAAAATCTTTGCAGTAAAAAGCATTCATCAGGGGACTAAAATGCGCATTTTTACCGATCATATCCGCGATTATGGTATTCATATCCTTAATCTTTCTCATAGAGGAATTTTAGCATTTTTTTGTTTAATTTCTTTGAGCGCTTGCGGCTACAAGGGCGATCCCACATACACAAGCTTTGAGCAAAACGGCTCAAAAACAATCAAAACTTACAAAATTTTAAACAGGTGGTGAGGATGAAAAAAGATTGCATTTTGGTTTTGGACTTTGGCTCACAATACACCCAGCTCATCGCAAGAAGACTAAGAGAAGCGGGCATCTATGCAGAAATTCTCCCCTTCAATGCCCCCCTAAAACGCATCCAAGAAAGATCCCCCAAGGGCATCATTCTAAGCGGCGGGCCGGCTAGCGTTTATGCTAAGGATGCCTATTTTTGCGATGCTGGCGTGTTTGAGTTGGCCCTGCCCCTGCTTGGCATTTGCTACGGGATGCAGATGATGGCGCATCATTTTGGAGGCAGGGTGAGTCCTGCTGCACATAAAGAATACGGCAAGGCAAGGCTTGAAATCCAAAAAGAAAGTCCGCTTTTTAGGGATCTGCCAAGCGGACAGATTGTATGGATGAGTCATGCCGATAGGGTCGAAAATCTGCCGCAAAATTTTGAAATTTTAGCCACAAGTGAAAACAGTCCCTACTGTGCCTTTGGCGATGAGGCGCGCCATTTTTATGCGCTTCAGTTTCATCCTGAGGTGGAGCATAGTGAGTGGGGGCGAGGAATTTTAAAGAATTTCGCCACGCAAATTTGTGCCTGTGAGGGCGGGTGGAATATGGGCAATTTCGCTAAAAATCAAATCGCCCTCATCCGCAAGGAGGTGGGCGATGCCAAGGTGCTTTGCGCGGTGAGTGGGGGCGTGGATAGCTCTGTGGTCGCGGCTTTGTTGGCCGCAGCGATCGGGGATCGGGTGCTTGTTGTCTTCGTGGATAATGGGCTTTTGCGCGAGGGGGAGAGGCAGCAGGTGGAATTTGTGTTTAAAAACACTTTGGGGGTTGATTTGATCAGCATTGATGCGAGGGAGCTTTTCCTTGCGCGCCTCGGGGGTGTGAGGGATCCTGAGCAAAAGCGCAAAATCATCGGTAATACCTTCATCGAAATTTTTGAAAAAGAGGCCGCGAGGCACGAGGGCGTGAAATTCCTAGCTCAGGGCACGCTTTATACGGACATCATAGAAAGCTCGGTCGCAGGTGCTGGCAAGACCATCAAAAGCCATCACAATGTGGGCGGTCTGCCTGAGAGGATGAATTTAAAGCTCATCGAGCCCCTGCGGGAAATTTTTAAGGACGAGGTGAGGGCCTTGGGGCTGGAGCTTGGGCTTTCAAGGGAGCTTGTTTTCAGGCATCCTTTTCCGGGGCCTGGGCTTGGGATACGCATCATGGGCGAGGTGGATGCGGCCAGTTTAGCCCTGCTGCGCCGCGCGGATGCGATTTTGCTAGAGGAGCTCAAAAGTGGCGGCTGGTATGATAGGACCTGGCAGGCTTTTTGTGTGCTTTTGAATGTCAAAAGCGTGGGCGTGATGGGCGATAACCGCACTTATGAAAATAGCATTTGCGTGCGCGTGGTGGATGCTAGCGATGGGATGAGTGCTGTTTTTTCGCGGCTGCCCTATGAACTTTTGGAAAATGTCAGTCGGCGCATCATCAACGAAGTGGAGGGGATCAACCGCGTGGTCTATGACATCACTTCAAAGCCGCCTGGGACCATTGAATGGGAGTAGAATTTAGGCCTTTCTTAAATGGGCAGGGGGCAAAAGGGCTTTGGTGGCTCTTATCGCGCCCTTTGCACCTGTGAAATTTAAGGCTTATTTTGAGCCCTTTGTGGGGGGTGGGGCTTTATTTTTCACTCTTTATCAAAAAGGACTTTTAAAAGATAAAATAATTCTTAGTGATAAAAATAAAGAGCTTATCAATACCTACAAAATCTTACAAAATCATCTTAGTGAGCTTTTAAAAATCTTAGAAAATTTTCAAAGAAATCACAACAAAGAGCATTTTTATAAAATAAGAAATTTGGATAGAGATAAAAAATTTGCAAATGAAGATAGCGTTTTTAGGGCGGCTAGATTTATTTATCTTAATAAAACTTGCTTTAATGGGCTGTGTCGTTACAATGCTAAGGGCGAGTTTAACACGCCTTTAGGAAGCTATAAAAATCCTAAAATTTATGAAAAAGAAGTGCTTTTAAACGCATCTTTAGCTTTGCAAAAGGTGCGAATTTACAATGATGATTTTGAAAGAATTTGCGGCGAGGCGAAAAAAGATGATTTTATCTATTTTGACCCGCCTTATTATCCTTTGAGTAAAACCTCAAGTTTTGTAAGCTATACGGATACTTTTTTAGAAAAAGAGCAAGAAAGACTAGCCAAGCTTTTTAAAAAACTAAATTTAAAGGGTGTAAAGGTGCTACAAAGTAACTCAAATACGCCTTTTATTAGAGGGCTTTATAAGGATTTTGAGATTATAGAGCTTAAAGCAAAAAGAGCGATTAACTGTAAGGGTAATGGGCGTGGCACAATAACAGAGCTTTTAATTAAGGGAAATTATGAGTAAAAATAATGAAAGTTGGCAAAAAATTTATGAAGATTTAAAAATTTTTAAACACGATTTTAAAAAAGAGCCTTTTTATTTGAGTGCTGAGCAAATTAAACTATGCGTTAAGGATTTTCAAAAAACTTCACAAAAAGAAGTGCGTGTTTTATGTAAGCAAGATAGTAGAGAGGATAGACCGCAAATTTTTATCGATAATGAGCTATTTATTTTGCCGATTAAAAATGGCGAATATATACTTTGCAAGGGCGAGGGTTATGTGGATATACCGAGCATAGAAACGAAAGCCATTTCTTATAAAAGTAAGCTAGATTTTGAGCTTAAAAGTGCGAGTGTAGGTGATTCCGAAATGCAACATTTAGATTTTGCTTATGCTTCAAGTCTTATCCGCACCTTTATGCAAGATGAAAGTCTTGTTTTAAGCATAAGGGGACGCAAATACACACCAGAATTTGATTTCAATACTAAGCTTTATCAAAATATCAAGGTCAAATCCGTGCAAACTGAAGTGGATAGTGGCTTTGAGGGTCGAAAAAGAGTTGTTTTAGTGGAAACTAAAAATAGCAATACTAAAAATGTGATTATAAGGCAGCTTTACTATCCTCTAAGGCAGTGGAGTATCCACACGCAAAAAGAGGTTAGCACGCTATTTTTTGAAAAAAGGGGCGATGCGTTTTTGCTGTGGGAATTTGGCTTTTTGGACGAGAAAAATTACAACAGCATTTTTCTCAAACGCAACGCGCACTTGGACATTTTAAGGCCTCAAAATTCTCTCGCAAAATCATCGAGCGGCGAAGGGGCCGCGTTTGATGAAATGTAGAATTTATTATGTTAAAATCCAGTCTTTAAAATTTCAAGGGTAAAGTATGCACGGCAAAATAGCTATTTATGTGGATTCAACCGGCAGGGGCACGGTGAGCAATTCCGCTAAGGTTTTTTTTGACTTCAACCACAGAATTTGGACCGACAAAAGAAGCATGCCCAGCGTGGGTATGCTGGTGGAATTTCGCTCCGATGGCAAAAACATCACAGGAATCCGCCCCTCAAAATACCAAGAATTCAAAAGCGGCGACTTCATCACGGAGAATGATTTTTGGCGCACCGATAATGACGATGAGCTTGAGGATTTGCAAAATTCCCGCCGCAGTGCCTACATCACCGAGCTTTACAGGAGCACAGATTATGACACGATAGAAAAAATCCCCCTCTCTTTCACCATCCCCCAAGCCATACAAAAATACTTCACCGATGAAATTCTTTCAGTGGAGGCGCTGAAGGCCAATGTCGGCGATGAGAGTGAGATCCCTTACATTTTGGATTATTTTATCCTTAAGCGTTTCTTAAACAAGTCCCTAGACACGCTCATTTTTATGGACAATCACATAGACCAGACGCAATTTAGCTCCCTCAAAAGCATCGTGATGCATCTTGAAAATTCCTACAACGACATGAAAGACAAGCACAAAATCATCAACATCACTAGAATTTTTAACGAAATCTTCATATCCCTGCAGTGCCACTATCAAGCCCTCATCGCCACGATAGACACGAGGAAAAATCGCGCCGCCTCCCTTGAAGCGCAGATGAAGACCCTCAAGCTTGAGATGAATTTGAAAGCTGCTAGCAATGCAGACCCCGATAAAATGAAAGCCAAGCAAGAAAGATTGGATAAATTATCCAAAGAAGCCAACTACTACCGCACGAGCCTAAAGCGGCTGGACGCCATCCGCGAAGACTTTTACAAGAAAAATTTCGTCATTTTTGAAAACGCGTTCAAGCTTTCAAGAGAAAAGCTTTTCGCCAAGATCGTTACGGGGCTAAACCTCTGCGCCACGATCATGGATATGAAAATTTGGAAGCTTTCCCTCAAGTCTTCTGGAGTGAAAAATTCTTACTTCACACGCAGCAATATAGAAAATTCTTTCTGCTCTTTAGCCTTTGCCGAGCACTATCTAAGCCGCCTCAACAAAGCCGCTCTCAATCCTTTCGATCAAAAACTTTTAGTTTATATCCAAAAAATTACCAAGGAGCAGAGGAAAAAATTCCTCGTCGTGACCTCAGATCTTGATCTACTCTGTAAGATTAAGGTTGAAATTTTCGCCCTCAACCCCTACTACATCGTAAAATACGCCCCCAAAAAGGTCAATTACCAGTCCTTGATGCGTGATAATAATTTTGACATTGTCTATATCGATGAGAGGCATGTTTGGGAGAGTGTGGCGGATATTATTTTGCAGGGAAAGCATTTTGACAAAACGGGCAAAACGAAATTTAAACTCATCTAGCGGCGAAATTTTAAGCTAGATGAGGCTATAATTTTTCGGCCTGGACAGTTTGCGATATTAAAGTGATCCAACGCATTTTTATCAGTTGCGATTGTGCGGTTTACCGTGTTCTGTGGCTTCGCTTGAGCTTTGAGAAAGGCGAGAAGTTGCAGCCTTTAAAAATCGCCTAGCGGCTTTCTTTGACTTCTTGGGGTCAGTCTTTACCAAGCGGCTGTTTGGGTCTTATCTTAGGAGAAATGATGAAAATTATGATTTTGGGCAGCGGCGCTAGGGAGTACTCCATCGCCCTAGCCCTAAAGCGCACGGAAAATGATCTCAAATTCTACTTCGTCCCCGGAAACGCCGCCACAGCCGAGCTTGGCACAAATTTAGCCCCCCTACCCCCCCACTCCCTCGCCCTTTACGCAAAAAAAGAGGCGATCGATCTTTGCATCGTGGGCGCTGAGGCCTTTTTGGCTGACGGCGTTGTGGATGCCTTTAGGGCGCTTGGACTTAAAATTTTTGGCCCCACAAAGGCAGCCGCGCAACTTGAAAGCTCCAAAATTTTTATGAAAAATTTCCTCAAAAGGCAGGGCATCAAAACCGCCCGATTTTTAAGCACGCAAAATTTAGACGCCGCAAAAGCCTTCATCGCCACCCTCACCCCACCCATAGTCGTAAAGGCCGATGGGCTTTGCGCGGGCAAGGGCGTCATCATCGCCAAAAGCAGGCAAGAGGCCGAACAGGAAGCGCAAAAGATGCTAAGTGGCGAGAGCTTTGGCGCGGCGGGGGAGAGCATCGTAGTGGAGGAATTTTTAAGCGGCTTTGAGCTGAGCGTTTTTGCCCTTTGCGATGGGGAGGATTTTGTGCTTTTGCCCGCCGCACAGGATCACAAAAGACTTCTTGAAAACGACGAGGGTCCCAACACCGGCGGCATGGGAGCCTACGCGCCAAGCCCCCTAGCCGATGAGGCGCTTTTGGAGAAGATCAAAAGCGACATCATAGCGCCCACTTTGGCGGGGATGAGGGCTGAGGGCGAGGCGTTTTGCGGGGTGCTTTTTGCGGGGCTTATGGTCGTGGAAAATGAGCCCTTCGTTTTGGAATTTAATGTGCGTTTTGGCGATCCTGAGTGCGAGGTTTTGATGCCCCTCATCGAAAACCCTCTCGAGCTTTTCATGGCCTCCGTGCAAGGAGAGCTCAAAACCACCCGCGCCATCATCCGGCAAGAATTTGCCGTGGGCGTGGTGTGCGCGAGTGAAAATTACCCCTATAAATCCTCACCGAAAAGGCCCATTAGCATTGAAAGCATCCCGCCAAATTCCCACATTTCTTACGCTGGGGTGAGCATGCAGGGGGGGAGGATGATGGCCGATGGGGGACGCATTCTGGTCTGTGTGGGTGTGGGCAAGAGTATAGCTGCGGCGAAAAAGGCGGCCTATGAGCTTTGCGAGAGGGTGCGTTTTGAGGGCAAAAAATTTAGAAAAGACATCGCGCATCAGGTTAGCCCATGAAAGAAGATTTGCTAGAGAGGTTGGAGCGAGAAAATATCAAAATCGCGAGTTTTTCCAAGAGGGTCATAGCCTATGTGATCGATGATTTTATCATCACTTGCATCGTTTTTATCATTTTTTACGAAAAATTCACAAGCGGAGCCGATGCGGTGCAAATCGTGCGAATTTTAAGCAATTTCTGGCTGGGATTTTTGCTCCTGCAGTTTAGCTACCACGCTATTTTTACCTATTTTTACGGAGCGAGCTTGGGGAAGATGGCCTGCAAAATTCTCATTCTGGATGAGGAGCTTTTGGACAGGCCCACTCTGGTGCAAAGCTGCCTGAGATCTGCGATGCGGTATCTTAGCAATATGGCCTTTTTTCTGGGCCTTGTCTGGGCTCTGGGTAATGTTTATCGCAAAACTTGGCAGGATTATGTGGCAAGGACTATAGTTGTTGATGTGGCGTAAAATTTCTTTGCTTTGTGTCGGGGTTTTTGCCCTAAACGCCGCTGAAATTAATATCTACGCGCTAAACGCTAAAAAAGAGGGACACATTCTTAGCGCAAGCGATGATGTGGTGGTCTTTTCTGATTTTTATTTCATCACGGCTAAGAGGGCTATTTATGATGAAAAAACGAAGGACATTGAGCTTTTTGGGGATGTGAATATCCTAAGAGGACAAAACGAGCGCTCCCACTCAAACTACGCCAAAATCAATCTCAACACCAACAAGGCAAATTTTGAAAATTTCTTTTTCTCTAACAACGACTTGGAGGTGTGGTTTCAAAGTCAAACGAGCTGCCTGGACGATGCGCAGTTTCTTAGCACGAATTCCGTGGTTTCAAGCTGCAATGTCGAAGATCCCGACTGGCAAATACGATTTAGCGAGGGGAGGCTTGATAGAGAGAGCAATTTTGTCCATCTTTACAACGCAAAACTCTACATCAAGGATGTCCCCGTTTTTTACCTGCCCTATTTTGGCTTCAGCACTGATACGCAGCGCAAAACAGGGCTTTTAGTGCCCAAAATGGCCCTGAAGGGCAAGGAAGGATTTTATTACGAGCAGCCTTTTTACGCGGCCGTGCAGGAGAACTGGGACCTACAGCTCACCCCGCAGCTTAGGAGTAACCGAGGCTATGGGCTCCACTCCGTGCTGCGATTCATCGATGGGCCTTCTTCGATGGGGGAGCTGAATTTTGGAGGCTTTAGGGAGAAGAGGGGCTATTATGTGGGTGAGAATTTAAAAAACCAAACCCACCTGGGCGTGGAGCTCAAATACCTGCGCGAGGATTTGGTGAAGGCCTTGCTGGGGGACAATTTTCAAGAAGGCTTGTGGATCGATGCGACCTATCTTAACGATGTGGATTATCTCAATCTCATCAAACGCGATTATAAGGATTTGAATTCCCTCGTTACCTCAAAGATCCATTATTTTCTAGCCGATGAAAATAATTTTTACGGCGCCTATGCGAAATACTACATCGACAGCTCTAAAATTCACAATAAAAACACCCTGCAAAATTACCCCTCCTTGCAATACCATCGCTTTTTAAATTCCTTCTTTGATGCGAGGATTCGCTACTCTTTTGACGGCTCTTTCAACAACTACTACAGGCGCATAGGGGCCTATGCCAATAGCTTGAATTTCACCCTGCCTCTATCCTATCACAATGCCTTTTTTGGGGATTTTTTGCAGTTCACCTTCACGGAAAAAGTCAGTGCCTCCTTTGTCAATTACACCAAGGATCCCGATAAAAAGCACGAGCATTATCTCAAAAACACGCATGAGTTCAGCCTCTATACGGACATTGCGAGATCTTATGAGAATTTTTTTCACACCTTAAGTCTGGGGCTTGATTATATTTTACCGGGTGCTGAGTCTGGAGAAATCACAGAAGGGTATTTGAATTTAGAGCGCGTGGATGAGCATATCAAGCCCTACGCCGTGCAGTATTTTTATGATGAAAGCGGGGAGAAAAGGCTCAAGCAACGCGTGGATTTGAGCTATCTCAATCCCGAAGAAAAAGTTGAGGACTTGAAAAATCTTCTCAGTTATTATCACAATGAAAACATCACCCTTAGCAACGAAATCATCTACTCCTACCTTGACAAGCGCTTTAGCAATGTCCTCACTCAGGCACAAATTCAAATCAAACCCCGCTTCAACCTAGACTTTTCCCACGCCTACCAAAACGACGCCTACGGGAAATACAGCTTCATCGGCACGAGGGCAAACCACCTCGCCACGCCAAATTACAACATTTTCGGCGGGGTTTGGCTGGATGTGAGCAGGGCGCATACCAATATGTGGGAGCTAGGATACAGCTATCAAAGAAAGTGCTGGAATTATTCTTTGGTGTATAGGGAGAGGATCGATCCGCAGCTTACTAGTGGGGGCATTAGCGCGAAAAATCAAAGCGGGATTTATTTTGTGTTTAATTTCTACCCCATTGGCGGCGTGGATTATGATTTTTCTCTGCAAGAAAGCGAAAACAAGCTTTGATGGGGAAATTTGCTAAATATTTTTAAAAATTTGACACAATAACCAAAAAGGACAGAGCATGCAATACAGCATACAAATCAATCAAAATTTAGAATTTTTTGACCTCAATAAGGTCGCAAGACAGGCAGCGGGGTCGGTTTTGATGCGGCTTGGTAAGGGCGTGGTTTTAGCCACCGTAGCGCGAGAGGAAAATTTAGTCGAGGAGGACTTTTTACCCCTCACGGTGCAATACATCGAAAAGACCTACGCGGTGGGTAAAATTCCCGGAGGCTATGTCAAAAGAGAAGCCAAGCCCAGCGAGAGCGAAACCCTCAGCGCGCGCATCATCGACAGGAGTCTGCGGCCGCTTTTTCCTAAGGGCTATGCCTACCCCACGCAGATTGTCGTGATGGTACTTTCTGCCGATGAGGAGGTCGATCTGCAGGTGATGAGCCTCAATGCGGCAAGCGTGGCTTTATACCTGAGTGGAATTCCCATCAAGGCGCCCGTTTGCGCCGTGCGGATAGGGCGCATCGGTGGGGAATTTGTGCTCAATCCCAGCAACAAAAAGCTCAAGGAAAGCACCTTGGATCTTTTTGTATCCGGGCTTAAGGATGAGCTTTTGATGATAGAAATGCGCGCTCTGCCCAGCACAAGCGAGGACGCATCCCTCATCCAGACGGGCTTTGCGGAGGCCGTAGCGCTTGGTGCGCAGGCGATGAACGAGCTTAGTGAGGATGAGCTTTTAAGCGCCCTAGCCCTAGCACAAAGGGCCATTTCAAACGGCTCTAATGCCTATGAAGAGGCCTTCAACAAGCATCGCAAGCAAGAGACGCTAAGGCTCAAAAGCGAGGGGGGAAATTGCGAGCTTTTAAATTTCATCAAAGACAACTTCACCCACGCGATCCAAAAGGCCCTTCATCAAATGGCAAAAAGCGAAAGGGCGGGGGAGCTGGAGAAGATCGCTCAAGAAATTTTAAAGGAGAGCGCATTCAGCGAGGAGGAAATTCTCAACGCCCTCTCAAGCGTCAAAAAAGAGCTGGTGAGGCGGCAAATTTTAGAGGAGAAACGCCGCGCCGATGGGAGGGGACTCGATGAGGTGCGCCCGATCGAAATCGAAACGAACATCCTACCGGGCGCGCATGGATCCTGCCTTTTCACGAGAGGACAAACCCAAGCCCTAGTCGTGGCGACCTTGGGTGGGGAGAATGACGCGCAGCTTAGCGATAGCCTGAGTGAAAAAAACCCCCTCAGCGAGCGCTTTATGTTTCACTACAATTTTCCCGGCTTTAGCGTGGGCGAGGCAGGCCCCATGAAGGCGCCCGGTCGCAGGGAGCTAGGGCATGGGAATTTAGCCAAGAGAGCCCTGTATCCTAGCGTGGATGAGAATTATCCCTATGTGGTGCGTCTGGTGAGTGAAATTTTAGAAAGCAACGGCTCGAGCTCTATGGCGAGCGTTTGCGGGGGATCTTTGGCTCTGAGGGCGGCGGGAGTGCCTAGCATCAAGCTCGTGGCAGGCGTGGCGATGGGGCTGGTTTTGGAGGGGGAAGAATATGCCGTTTTGACCGACATTATGGGGCTTGAGGATCATGATGGGGATATGGATTTTAAGGTCGCGGGGAGTAGGGATGGTATCACGGCGTTGCAAATGGATATAAAGCTGGGTGGCATCGAGCGGGAAATTTTAAAGAAGGCTCTTTATCAGGCTAGGGAGGCGAGGGAGCATATTTTGGGGCTTATGGAGGAGGCGGAGGGGCAAATCGTGGTCAATGAGGAAATTTTGCCCAAGCTTGAGCTTTTTAGCGTTGAGCCGAGCAAGATTGTGGATATTATAGGGCAGGCGGGCAAGACCATCAAAGAAATCATTGAAAAATTCGGCGTCTCCATAGATCTTGACCGCGAAAAGGGTGAGGTCAAGATCGCAGGGAGTGAAGGGGAGCAGGTGCAGGCCGCAAAAGATTATATCATCAACATCACAAGCGGCACAAGGGGCAGGAATTTTAGCAAGGGCAAGGATTTGTCGGGCTTTAGCATCGGGGATGAATTCAGCGGTGAGGTTAAGAAGATCGCAAGTTTTGGGGCCTTTGTGAGTCTTAAAAATGGCGTGGATGGTTTGTTGCACCACTCAAAAATAAAACATAAATTAAACGAAAACGATAGAATTAGAGTGAAAATTAGCGAAATTAAAAACGATAAAATTTCGGTGGATTGGTTGGATTAAATCAAGGCCTCGTATTCTTTTCCCACATGGATGCGATTTTGGTGCTCTATCACGGGGCGCTTGATGCAGCTTGGATGCTCTAAAACTAGCTTTTTGAGGGTGCTTTTTTCTAAATTTTCAAGAGCCTGTTTGTCGAGGGCTAGTTTTTTTGCCATCATGCCTGCTGTATTGATGAGCTCTTTAAATTCCCTCTGTGAAAGCCAAAAATCCAAAACCCCCTCATCGATTTTTTTGATGTCTAAAAAGTCAAATTCCAAGCCCCCAGCCCTCAGGGCATCCATAGCTTTTTTCACGCTGGTGCAATTTTTTATCCCATAAAGCTTCATTCCCTAGCCTTTTTCACCAAATCAGCGATCAAAAAAGCAAGCTCTAGGGCCTGGTCGGCATTGAGTCTTGGATCGCACTGCGTCTCGTAGCGATTTCGCAAATGCGAGGCGGTGATTTTACTCACGCCGCCCGTGCATTCGGTAACATCCTGCCCCGTCATCTCAAGATGAACCCCCCCAGCATAAACGCCCTCGCTTCTTGCGATCTCAAAGAAAAATCTGAGCTCCTGCATGATTTTTTCAAATTCTCGCGTCTTAAAATCACCCGCTTTGATGGTGTTGCCGTGCATGGGATCGATGCTATAAATCACATTCAAACCCTCTTTTTGCAAATTTTTAAAGATTTTGGGTAATTTTTTAGCGATCTTATCCGCACCCATTCTAATGATGACATTAAGGCGCCCTGCCTCGTTGAGAGGATTCAAAAGCTCTGAGAGCCTGAGAATGTCCTCAAAGTCAGCTTGGGGCCCGATTTTCACGCCGATGGGATTTTTCACGCCGCTTAAAAAATGCACATGCGCCCCATCGGGATCCCTCGTGCGCTCCCCTATCCAAAGCATATGCGCAGAGCAGTCATAAATTTCGCCACTGAGGCTATCTGTGCGCGTCAGTGCCGACTCATAAGGCAAAAGCAGAGCCTCATGCGAGGTGTAGAGTGAGACCTCTCTTAGATTGGGGGTGTTGTTCGTGCTGATGCCGCAAGCCTCCATAAAGGCAAGGCTCTCGGAAATTTTTTCGCTCAAATCCGCATACTGCCTGCAAAGCTCATTCTTCCTCACAAAGCCCAAATTCCAGCGATGCACCTCGTGCAAATCCGCAAGCCCACCCTTAGCAAAACCACGCAGCAAATTTAAAGTGGTCGCACTTTGATAATAGGCCTCAAGCATCCTTTCGGGGCTTGGAATTCTAGCCTTTTCGTCAAAATCAAAGCCGTTGATGATGTCGCCCCTATAACTGGGCAAGCTCACGCCGCCAAGCTCCTCAAAGTCAGCACTTCTGGGCTTTGCAAACTGTCCTGCTATGCGTCCGACCTTCACCACGGGACAACCTCCCGCAAAGGTCAAAACCACCGCCATTTGAAGCAAAATTTTGAACATGTCGCGTATGTTGTCGGCTCCAAAATTTTCAAAACTCTCCGCACAATCACCACCCTGCAGCAAAAAAGCCTCGCCCCGAGATACCTTAGCGAGGGCTTTTTTGAGATTGCGAACCTCACCTGCAAAGACCAATGGTGGGAGTTTTTCGAGGCGATTTAAGATTTGATTGAGGGCGTTTTCATCGGGGTAAATGGGCTGCTGTTTGGCGGGATATTTTTTCCAAGAATGCTTAGACCACTGCATAAATTCTCTCTTTGAAATTTGAAATCGCAAACACTGGAGCCATTTTGCAAGGCCCCATCAATGTGGAAAAATTATTTTTTAAGCTCCTTAATGCGCGCTGCCTTGCCGCGTCTGTCTCTAAGATAAAAGAGCTTTGACCTTCGCACACGACCGCGTCTTAGGACGCTGATACTCTCCAAGCTCTCGCTATAAATCGGGAAAATTCTCTCAACGCCGACATTGTTCGCGCCGATTTTACGCACGATGAAGGTTTCATCGACCCCGTTTCCTCTCCTTGCGATGCAAATGCCTTCAAAATTTTGAACCCTCATTTTGTCGCCCTCTTTGATGCGAATGGCAAGCTTCAAGGTATCCCCAGCGCGAAAATCTGGCACATTTTTACCCTCAATCTGCTTCGCTTCAAACTGCTCGATATATTTATTTTTCATAGAAATCCTTATTTCCTGCGTCCATACTCCAAAAACAAATCGGGACGAAAAAATTTCGTTTTGCAAGACGCCAAAGTAGTTTTTAAAGCCGTGATTTTAGAGTGGTTACCCTTTAAAAAGGCTGAAGGTGTGGTTAAATTTGCGGGTTGTTTTACGAAAATAAAGGGCTTTGTGAAAGAAGGGGCCTCCAAGAGATGGTTTTCAAAACTCTCCTCCTCCAAGCTCGCCGCATTACCAAGCACTCCGCTCACATTTCTCAAAATCGCATCACACAAGGCAAGAGCCGCAAGCTCCCCTCCCGTCAAAATAAAATCACCCATGCTAAAAAGCTCGTTGGCGAATTCCTCCACGACCCGCTCATCAATACCCTCGTAGCGACCGCACACAAGGACAATATGCTTTTTCTTGCTCAGCCTTTTAGCGTCTTTTTGGTTGAAGGTTTTAGCACTGGGCGAAAGAAAGATAAAATGAGGCTCCTTACTGGATGCTTTTAGCGACTCTAGGGTCGCAAACAAAGGCTCAGCGCGCATCAAAAGCCCAGCGCCACCGCCTATTTTGTAGTCATCAACCCTTTTGTGCGGATCTGTGCTGAAGGCTCTGGGATTGTAAAATTCAAGCTCGAAAAGTTGTTTTTCCAAAGCCCTTGCCAAAATAGAATCCTTAAAATAAAATTCTATCAAATGTGGAAACAAAGAAACAAAGCTGAATTTCACGAATTTTCCAAGATCAAATAGGCTTCATTTTTGCAGAGAATTTCACGCTTTTGCGTATCGATGCTTGAAACAAACCTATCCGCATAAGGCACAAAAAAAATCTTGGGCAAACCTGCATTTTTCAGCGCCTCATCGGTTTCAACCTCAAAAAGATAACCCCCCCCCGTCTCAACAATGCCCCTCACAAACCCAAGAGTGCGCTCAGGAATCCTAAGCCCACACCCCAGAATGTCAAAATAAAAAAATTCATCCTTTTTCAGTTTGCAAAGCTTTCGCGTCCGCTCCACACTCTGATAAAGCTCTAAATTTGTGAGCTCACAGGCCTTTTCCACACTCTCATAGCCCTCAAATAAAATACTACGATTTGAAGGATTGTAAGCCTTAATGACCAGCTGCTTGCCCGCGCAAAAAAAGCTCACGCCCTTTTTGAACTGAGAGGGAAAGTCGCTAAGATTATGAAGCCTGATGCATCCTCTTAGGCCTATGGTTTTTCCAAGCCTCGCGACCAAAACCAAATCACGACTCCTCAATCGCTTTTACCGTTACGCGGTAGGAAAGGGCCTCTTTGCTTTTATAGGCCGAAATGATCGTTTTGATGGCGTTGATCGTTTTGCCATTTTTTCCGATCAGTTTTCCCGTGTCTGCCTTGTCGGCAAAGATAAAAATTTCAACAAAATCATCCCCCAAATCCACCCTCTGCGTGTGAATTTTCTCAGGATAATCCACGATCAATTTTGCATATTCTTCAAGGAAATTTTCTACCATAATCACTTGCTTGTAATCGCAGCGACCTTAGCGCTAAGTTTCGCCCCCACGCCCTTCCAGTAGGCTAGACGCTCCGCATCAAATTTGATCACCTCAGGCTCAACCATAGGATTATAATAGCCAAGGCTCTCTATCCAGCCCCCATCGCGCCTTTTTCGGCTATCGGTTACCACGATGCGATAAAAAGGCCGCTTCGTCCTTCCCATTCTTGTGAGTCTTACGACTGTCATTTTTGCTCCTTAGAAAATAAAATTCAATTATAGATACTAAAAATAGTATTTATAAATCAATTCTAAAACTGGCGCCTAGCCTGATTCATCAAATTCATCAAATGATCCATCCCCCCCTTGCCCGAAAATTTCTTCGCCAACTTCGCCGCATTGCCAAACTGCTTCAAAAAGCGATTGACCTCCATTTGAGAAAGCCCTGCTCCATTAGCGATTCGACGCTTTCTTGCGTTGTTTAAAAGCTCAGGATGCTCCCTTTCCTTAGGGGTCATTGAAGAGATCATCGCTCTGATGTGAATGATTTCTTTGGAATTATCAAGGTCCAAATCCTTCAAATTTGAAGCCACATTCGAAAGCCCGGGTATCATACCCATCAAAGATTTCATACTCCCAAGCTTCTTAACGCTCTCCATCTGCGCGAGAAAATCATTAAAATTAAAATCACCCCTTTTAATCTTTTGCCCGATTTTTTTCGCCTCTTTCGCATCGATGACCGCGGCCGTTTTCTCCGCCAAAGTCGCCAAATCACCCTCGCCCATGATGCGACTGACTATTCTATCGGGGATGAAAGGCTCCAAATCAGCCACCTTCTCGCCCACACCGATAAAACGCAAAGGAAGCTGAATTTGCCTAGCGATGCCCAGAGCCACACCGCCCTTAGTATCAGCATCAAATTTAGACAAAATCACCCCGCTAAGCCCCAAGGCCTCGTTAAAACTCGCCGCTGTCCTGACCCCATCCTGACCGCTCATCGCATCAGCCACATAGAAAATTTCATCAGGTCTCAGGGCGTTTTTGATGCTCTTAAGCTCACCCATCAAGACCTCATCGATGGCCAAGCGCCCCGCAGTATCGACCAGTAAAACATCGGCTAAAATTTCTCCAGCCCTCCGCAAAGCCTGCTCAGCGACCCTTAGAGCATCGTCCTCACCCTCCAAGGAAAAAAGTTCGATTTCATGCGCCTCGCAAAGCTGCCTCAGCTGCTCAACCGCCGCCAAACGCTGCAAATCGCAAGCCGCGATCAGGACCTTTTTATGGCGCAGTTTGAGATAATGCGCAAGCTTGATCGTGCTCGTGGTCTTACCCCCACCCTGCAAACCCACCATCAAAACGACCGTTGGAGGCTTGGGGGCGAAAACAAAGCCCTGATTTTTACCCGCAACGCTTAAAATTTCCTCTAAATTTTTCTTCACAGCCTCCAAAAACTGCCTCTGCCCTATGCCGTTTTTTCTAACATCACCCTCGACAAGGCCTAAAAATTCTTTCATGACCTTATGATGAACATCGGCTTTGAGTAGGGATTTTTTCAAGGTTTCTAAGGCATTTTTCAAAGCCTTTTCATCATCAACAAAGCGGATCTTATTCACCGCCGCTTTAAACGACTCGCTAACAAGCTCAAACACCAAAATTCTCCTAAAATTTAAAGCCCAATTGTATAAGATTTTTACTTAAAGGGCTTTAAAGTCTAAATTTTTAAGCTCAAAGCCCATTTTTGAAAAGCCCTCATCCACATCCGCCCTGAAAAAATAATCCAAAATTCCAAGCTCATAGCTGTGCAAATACATCCTATCGCTTGGGATTTTAGCATAGCAAGCATCACCCACCACACCATGTCCTGCGAGGGCTGCATGCACCCTAATCTGATGCGTCCTGCCCGTTTTGATGATGATTTTGGCGAGGGTTTTTTTGCCCCGCACCATCAACGGCACAAAGCGACTCAGGGCACTAAGCCCGTCCTTAGAAACCCTACTGAACGCACCCCCCTTGCTCTTAGTGGTTTTGATGGGCGCATCCAGCTCAAGCTCCTGGGCTAAAATTCCATCAAGCACGGCGATATAGCTCTTAAAAACCCTTTGCTTTTTAAATTCCTCAATGCAGCTCAAGCGAAAATTCTCATCCCTGCAGAGCAAAATCACCCC
Organism: Campylobacter sp.; assembly: GCF_030528245.1. Classification (GTDB taxonomy): domain Bacteria; phylum Campylobacterota; class Campylobacteria; order Campylobacterales; family Campylobacteraceae; genus Campylobacter_D. Next base: position 20,958 of record NZ_JAUMZG010000004.1, on the reverse strand, counting down.
GCTCGTTTCTTTATCCAAGCGGTTCAAAAGTCTGGCGCGAAATTCCCGCTCAAGTCGCTCACTCACAAAAGAATGCGGCTTATCCACGGCGATGATGCGATCATCCTCAAAGAGAATTTGCGGCTTTTTGGCCTCAGTGAGGCTGAATTTTGTCCCCGCACGCATCAGGGCGCGGGCTATTAAAATTTTTTTACCGTGGGCAAAAACCCGCCCGGCGTCGATGAGTTCCTTGGCCTCTCTGTTGGAAATTTTTTCCTGCTGAGCTAGGAGCTTGTAGGTCTTTTCTTGCATCAAAGTGCGCTCCTTATCCTTTCGACCATCCCCTCCAAACCCTGAATCGTGCGAATTTTAGCCTTCACGCAAGCGCTATGCACCCGCGCGTCAAATTCGCGCAAGTCCTCGCAAAAATAAACCCCCTCCACTTCATCGAAGAGGCTTTTTTGATTGTGGATGTGGACGCCTGAAATGATGCAATTATCAAAGGCGGCGGCCTCGATGGGATTGTGCCCTCCCACGCCCCTCACAAAAGAGCCACCCAAGACCACCACATCGCTGATGGCGTAAAAATTTACAAGCTCCCCCAGGGCATCAAGCAGTAAAACGGGGCACTTAAACCCTGCCTGCAAATCCTGACCCACATCGCTGAATTTATCAAAGGGCAGGGTGAGCTTGAAGAGCAAATTTTCAAGCTCCAAAAAGCGCTCAGGATGCCTTGGCGCTAGGATGAGTTTTTCATTGTCTTTAAGCGTAAAATGACGCAGCAAAAGCTCCTCCTCGCCCCTGTGGGTGCTGGCAAAAATGATGAGTTTTTCTTTGAATTTGGGCAAGATTTTGGAGGGCTCTGGCCTTAGGCGAGACTTGAGATTGCCAAAAATTTCAATGTTTTTAGCTCCCAAATTCTCAAGCCTCTGCGCATCTTGCGCGCTTTGGGCAAAAACTTGGTCAATGTAGGAAAAAATTTTACGGTAAAAAAAGGCAAAGCGCAGGTAGGATTTGTAGGATTTATCCGAAATCCTCGCGTTGATTAAAAAAATTTTCGCCCCCTTCAGTTTGGCCGTGAAAACGAGCATCAGCCAGTATTCTGCCTCGAATAAAATCAAAACCTTGCAGGGCTTCAGCCAAAAGGGTAGAAGGCTTTCAAAGGCTAGGAAATTTAATTTTTTGCAAAATTTTTTAGCCGCATCAAAGCCCGTTTGCGTTATCACGCTCACTCTGGAGTCAAAATTCAAAACAAGTCCCTCGATGCTCTTCACCTCCCCCAAAGAACAAGCGTGAAAATGCACATCTGCGGGCTCTTGGTGGAAATTTTTGTGGAGGAAAAACCTCGCTTTGAGGCTGTTTTTGTATCGGCTCTTAAAAAGAGAGAGTAAAAATAAGGGGATGGCGCCAAACAGATGTACCATCCACACCAAAAAATAGTAAAAAAAAATCAACTTTTCGCTTCTTCAAGCTCTTTGTAGAGAATTCTGCCACAATGCGGGCAAGTGATGATCTCCTCGCCCTTGATGATGGAAAGGTAGGTTTTGTCATAAATTTTCATAAAGCAGCCATAGCACGCCTGCCTTTTCACAGGCACGACGGTCGTATTTTTCGCCCATTTGCGGATTTTTTCATAAAAACTTAAAATTTTTTGATTGATGTCATTGACCAGCTTTTCTCTTTTGTCATAGACGCTCTTTCTCTCCTTGTCCAAGCCCTCCATCGCGGCATTCGTTGTTTTGCGGATTTCATCCAGTCCTTGCTCTTCCTTGTCCCTTTCCTTCGAAAGCTCCTTGCTAAAAAGCGCCTTGTTGTCTAAAATTTTATCCAAACGAACGATCTCATCATTAGCCGCATCAAGCTGCTCTCTCGCAATGTCTTCCTCGATCTTGAGGGCGTTGGCTTCTTTTTCTGTTTTGACCGCGCCGCTCTTTTTGCCCAATTCTTTAATTTTCGCTGAAAATTCCGCAATGTGGGCATTATTTTGCATCTTTTGATGCTCTATGTCTTTGACCTCTTCTGCTAAATTTTGCAACTGAATATTGATTTTTTCTATTCTTTCTTCAGCTTCTTTTAAGGTTTTATTGATGCTTTCAATTTTAGGCTCAAAGCTGTCGATTTCTCTATCAATCTTCGATAAAAGCACTAATTGCTCGAGATATTTGTTCATTAAATTTTCCTTAAAAATATTGAAATGGATTTTTTGAAACGCACATTATAATCCTTAGCGGCAAATTTTGCAAATTTTGCGCAAGGCTCGTAGCAAAACAACCCTCACTCTCATAATGCCCCAAATCAATCAAGCTAAGTTCATTGCTCACCGCCTCCAAGGCCTGATGGTACTTAAAATCCCCGCTCAAAAAACAATCCACCTCCCTTAGGCTAGGGATCAAATCCCCTCCACTTCCCGTACAAACGGCTATGCGCCTCAAATGCTCCTTCCCGCAATCGCTCACCCTCAAAAATGGCAAATGCAATCGCTCCTTGACGCGCTCACACAGAGCCCTGAAGCTCAAATTCACATCCACATAGATCAAAAAGCCCTCTTGACTGAAAACATCAAAGCCCAAAATTTCCCTGACAAAATAGGCATTAAGATGGCTCAAATCATAATTCGTATGCAAAGCGATGAGGGCGACATTTTTGCGTATCAATTCCCTCAAAAATGCCCGAGGATAGCTTCCACCACAAAAATGCTTCAAGCCCTTAAAAATCAAAGGATGATGCGTGATGATGAGGGAATTTTCCTCCGCTCCTTTCACAAGGGCCTCATCCACATCAAGGCTAAGATAAAGCGTGGAAATTTCACCCTCCAAGTCCCCCAGCAAGATGCCACTATTGTCCCAGCTTTCCTGCCTTTCAAAGGGACTGAGTGTGTTCAAAAAATGATAAATTTCACTCAGTTTCATCGAGATTTTTCTTATAAATTTGGGCACAGTTTTTAGAAAGCTCGCGAATTTTTAGCATGAAATCCTGCCTCTTCGCCACAGAAATCGCCCCCCTCGCATCGAGGAGATTGAAGGTGTGTGCCGCCAGCAAACAATAATCATACGCAGGTAGAGAAAGCCCCTGCTCCAAAACGCTCTTGCACTCCTCGTAAGCGTTTTGAAACTGCAAATTCAGCCTCTCCACGCTACTTGCTTCAAAATGGTATCGGCTATACTCATACTCGCTTTGTTTGTGCACATGCGCGTATAAAATCCGCTCCCCCTTAAATTCACTCCAAACAATGTCATAAACGCTATCCACATTCTGCAGATACATCGCCATCCTCTCAAGCCCGTAAGTGATCTCCGCACTCACCAAATCCACAGCCATGCCCCCGACCTGCTGGAAATAGGTAAATTGCGTCACCTCCATGCCATCAAGCCAAACCTCCCAGCCAAGCCCCCAGGCCCCAAGGCTCGGGCTTTCCCAGTTGTCCTCCACGAAGCGCACATCATGCTTTTTCAAGTCAAAACCCAAATTTTCAAGACTTCTCAAATAAAGCTCTTGGATGTTATCGGGGCTGGGCTTGATGAGGACTTGAAACTGATAATAGGCCCCCAAGCGGTTGGGATTTTCCCCATAGCGCCCATCGGTCGGGCGGCGCGAGGGCGCGACATAGGCCGCCGCCCAAGGCTTTTTGCCAAGGCTCCTCAAAAAGGTCGCAGGGTGAAAGGTCCCCGCCCCCGCTGGCATGTCATAGGGCTGCATGATGGCACAGCCCTGCTCCTGCCAAAAATTCTGCAAGGTGAGTATCATTTTGGAGAAGGTCATTGCTCTTCCTTATCTTTAGCGGCGCCCTTTTCTCCAAAGGCCTCGATGGTTTTATTCCACATCAATTTATATTTTCGTTTCATAAATTCCGCATCCTCCCTGGCGTGCTTGAGTTCCATATTGAGGCTTTCTATGGTCTTCCTGTCCGCATCGTAAAGCTCCTGCATCGAATAAAGCGCATCTTTGAGGAATTTGTTTTCATTTTTCAGAGCCTCCAGGGTCTCATCCTTGGCGTCCAAAACCTTCTCATGCAAATTTAAAATCGTGCCTATGGTTTTTTCCACAAAGCTCTCCCCCGCTAGGGTCATCGAATCGACCATGGTATTTTTACTTCTCGTGCCGCTTGGCACCACGCTGAAAGTGCCCTGATTAGCCTCGATGTAAATCCTGCCACCCTCGTCCTTGAAATTCAAATCCCCCTTCGCCATCATCGCCTTGACGACATCCTCGTTTAAATGCACCAGTTTGCAAAATTCATCCAGCTCCAAATAAGTCTGCATTATAGTATCACCTCCACGCTTTTGGAATCGGCCACAAGCCCCTCTTCCCTACTTTTGCGATCCTCTTTCAAGGCCGCTTCAAGCCCCCCGTCATTGAGCGCTAGAATTTGCACGGCCAAATAGGCCGCATTGACGGCCCCTGCCTTGCCTATAGCTAAGGTTCCCACAGGGATCCCGCTGGGCATTTGCACGGTGGAAAATAAAGAATCCATACTCCCCAAGGCGCTCCCGCTCATGGGCACACCCAAAACGGGCTTGGTCGTGTAGGCCGCCACCGCGCCCGCTAGATGCGCCGCCATACCCGCCGCAGCGATGAAGACCTGCGCTCCCTTTTTCTCGGCCTCCTTGATGTAGTCCTTCGTTCTTTGAGGACTCCTGTGGGCTGAAGTAATGATAAGCTCGTGCTTCACGCCAAATTTAGCAAGGATTTTCTCCGCCTCACACATCGCCTCATAATCGCTCTTACTTCCCATTAAAATCGCCACAAATCGCATCACAGCTCCTTCCTCAAAAAGCAAAATTCACAAGTGCGAGCGGGCATTTTGATGGGGTTTTCATTGCCGCTGTGAATTTCGCTGAACTCTTTATTATTTTTCGCAATCAATTTTTTAAATTCCACAAAATACCCCCCTTCTCCCTTGTAAATCCTGCCGATTTCATTATCACAAGGCTGCAATTTCGCATCCAAGGGCGCCAGAATTTCATAACTTTCACCCAAAACAATCCTGCCCTTGCACTTGAAAAATTCCCCATCCTCAATGAGACCCTGCACCCGATGCGAGCCCTGCTCTAGGCTCGTGGTGTGATTTTGCGTGTCCTGCCTGTCTAAGGGGCGCGCGATCAAATACCCATCCGTGAAGCCGCGACTAGCTAGGGTGCGGATCTCCTTTTCATACCTAGCTGCCTCAAATTCACCCGCTAGGGCGTCTCTGATCGCCATTTTGTAGGTGCGCACGGTGAGGGCGACATAATACTCGCTTTTAGTGCGTCCTTCGATTTTGAAGGCATGGATGCAATTTTCTTGCATGATTTTTTGGATGTGAGAGCATAAATTTAGGTCTTTGGAATTGAAAATGTGCGTCCCGCTCTCATCCTCTTCTAGGCGAAACAAAACGCCATTTTCTGGATTTTTCGCATAAAGCTCGTAGGAAAAGCGGCAGTCGTTCGCGCAAGATCCGCGATTGCTCATCCGGCCGCTTTGCACGGAGCTGATGAGGCAGCGGCCTGAGTAGGCAAAGCACATCGAGCCGTGGATGAAGGCCTCAAGCTCTATATCGCAGTTTTCTTTCAGCATCCTCGCGTCCCTGAGTCCTAGCTCGCGGGCGATGACGACGCGCTTTGCTCCCATTTCTTTATAGACCCTAGCGTCCAAATAGTTTAAAACATTGGCCTGTGTTGAGATGTGTAGAGGAATTTCAGGAGCTAGCTCCCTCACCAAGGACATGGCGCCGACGCTGGATACGATGAAGGCATCAGGCTGCATGGCCTTGAGTTTTAAGATGTGCTTTTTGAGCCCCTCAAGCTGTCCGCTCAGGTGGAAGCCATTGAGGGTGGCGTAAATTTTTTTATTTCTGGCGTGGGTGTAGCGGATGGCTTCCTCGAAGCTTTCGTAGTTAAATTCCCTCGCTGTTCTTGAACGCAGGGAGAAGTCATTGACCCCCGCATAAACCGCATCCGCCCCGTAGGCTAGAGCAATTTTAAGCTTGGTAAAATTTCCTGCGGGAGCGACAAGCTCGGGGATGGTCATTTTTGCCCTAAGCTCGCAATCAGGGCTTCAATATCATCATTACTCACAACATCAACGGTATTATCCCCCTCAATATGCGTGGCAGAACTCACGCGCTTGCTGTCGTCAATTTTCCCAGCAAATAGAGAGCTCATGTAGCGATTGAGCGCCCTCATCACATTGATAACCCGCTCAATCTTTTGACGATGGATATCCTGATACTGCATCGTATCCATGGCTATCATAACCTCATCCTGTCCGCTCTGCAAATTCTCAGACATCTCTTTGGTTTTGTTTTTGATGTTTTGGTTGAGATCTAAAGCCTCAGAAAAGCTCTCGACATTGGGAAATTTATCGTTGAGCTTGCTGAAAATGTCGATATTTTTGTCAAAGACCTGATTCAAATCATTGAGTAGGGACTCAGAATCTGCGAAAAAATTACTGATGCTTTCAAGCTTGTCCATTATCTCAGTGGCCTTTTCCTCGCTATCTCGCGTAACATCATCAAGCTGATGGACGACCTTGTGCTCTTTGTTAGGCGGCGGTGGCGGCCAAACCACGCCAGGCTTGGGCTGATAGTCGTCTATTTTCACATTATCCAACATCACTTCTTCGCTTTCATTCGCTTGAGGGGCGGACTCTTGAGCGCCGCCCTGAATTTGCTCCTCCACGCTACCGCTTACCAAAGCATCAAGTTCTTCTTGTGTCATCGTTTATCCTTATCTCACATCGATATCTGGTGTAAAAACTTTACATTATAATCAAAATAATCAAAATTTAATATAAATTTTACGCAACGATCCCGAGACTCCATCATAAAAATTTAAAATTAATCCAAAAAAATATATTAATTAAAGCTTAAATTAAAAATTTTTGACTAGAATTTTGAAAACAATCGATTCCAAAAGGAGAAACCATGGGTAAATTTGTGAGTGGAGTGGATGATTTTTTCCACTTTTGTGAGAATCATGAAGTCGTCTTTGTGGACTTTCGCTTCACCGATATGATAGGCGCTTGGCATCACATCACCTACAATCTACACGCCATCAACAAAGAGCTCCTCGAGGCTGGAATTCCCTTTGATGGCAGCTCTTTGAAGGGCTGGCAGCCTACGAACAAATCCGACATGATCCTAAGGCCCGATGTGGAAAGTGCTTTTTTGGACCCCTTCACCAGTGAGCAGACCATCATCGTTTTTTGCGATGTTTATGACATTTACAAGGGGCAAATGTATGAAAAATGCCCAAGAAGCATAGCCAAAAAAGCGGTGCAATACCTCAAAGATAGCGGCATAGCCGACACCGCTTATTTTGGACCTGAGAATGAATTTTTCATCTTTGATAGCGTCAAAATCGTAGATAGTGCCCATTGCTCCAAATACGAAGTCGACACCGAAGAGGGCGAGTGGAATGACGATAGAGAATTTACAGACAGCTACAACACAGGCCACCGCCCCCGCAACAAGGGCGGCTATTTCCCAGTCTCTCCCATCGATTCCTTGGTCGACATCCGCGCTGAGATGATGCAAACCTTAGAAAAAGTCGGCATCAAAACCTTCGTCCATCACCACGAAGTCGCCCAAGCTCAGGCTGAAATCGGCGTGAATTTTGGTACTTTGGTCGAGGCGGCTGATAATGTGCAAATTTACAAATACATCGTCAAAATGGTCGCCCACCTCAACGGCAAAACCGCCACCTTCATGCCCAAGCCCCTCTACGGCGACAACGGCAGCGGCATGCATGTGCATATGAGTTTGTGGAAGGAGGGGGTGAATTTATTTTACGATGAGAAGGGCTATAGCGGTCTGAGTGAGTCGGCCATCCACTACATCGGCGGAGTGCTAAAAAACGCCCGCTCGGTCGCTGCCTTCACCAATCCTAGCTCCAATTCTTACAAGAGGATAGTCCCGGGCTTTGAAGCGCCCTGCATCCTCACCTACTCGTGCCAAAATCGCAGTGCAAGCTGCCGCATCCCCCACGGCATAGGGAAAAATTCCGCCCGCATAGAAATCCGCTTCCCCGATAGCACGGCAAATCCTTACCTGGCCTTTGTTTCGCTTTTGATGGCGGGACTTGATGGCATCAAAAATAAGCACATCCCGGTGGGTCCTATGGATGAGAATTTATTCGACCTAACCCTCGACGAAGTGCGTGAAAAGGGCATCGAGCAGCTACCGCACACCCTCAGGGGCAGTCTGGAGTCCTTGATACGACACAACGCCTTTTTAAAGCCCGTGATGAGCGACATCTTCATCGATGATTATCAGCATTTGAAATTTGAAACCCAAGTTTGGCCCGTGGAGGCAAGACCCACAGCCTATGAATTCAAAACCTGCTATTCTTGCTAGGGGCTTAGATTCTCCGTGTGGGGGCTAAATTTGCCCCCATTGGCGCCCTTTGGATGCTTTAATCAGCTTAAGGATAAAAATTGCAAAAAAAAATCATCAGGCTAAAAAGCCTCAAAAAGGCCTTGATTTTCGCCCTCGTTTTGCTCTTTATCTATACCCTCATCACCTACGATAAGGTAGCAAACATCCTAGCGGGCATTGCGATCTTGCTCATCGGTATGAATAATCTCAGCAGCGGCTTTAAGAATTTTAGCGGCGGCCTACTGGAAAGCATCCTTAAACAATTCACCAACACCTCCGCAAAAAGCATACTCTTTGGCACCCTTAGCACCGTTGTGATGCAGTCCTCCTCCCTAGTGTGCGTTCTCTCCCTATCCTTCCTCTCAGCAGGGCTCATCACGCTCACACAGGGCATAGGCATACTTTTTGGAGCGAATTTAGGCAACAGCGCAGGCTCTTGGCTCATCGCCCTCATCTCCGGGATGAAAATCGCAGTCCTCGCCCTACCCCTGCTCATCAGCGGGGTTTTGCTTTTTTTTATGAAGGATACGATTTATAAGGCTTTGGGGCAAATTTTCATCGGCATAGGCTTTTTCTTTTTAGGCGTGGATTACATCAAGGGCGGCTTTGAGCATGTCAAGGAGCTCATCGATTTGGCTCGGTTTGACTTTGAGGGCTTTCGGGGAATTTTGATTTTCACCGCCCTAGGCGCCCTACTCACAGGCATCATACAATCAAGCCACGCCACCATAGCCCTCATCATCGCCGCGCTCACTGTGGGACAAATTTCTTACGAAAACGCCCTAGCCGCCACGCTTGGCACCAGTGTGGGGGGCGTGGTAACCGCCCTCCTTGCGGCCCTTAGCACCAGCATAGAGGGCAAAAAACTCGCCCTAGCCAACTGCATTTTTAATTTCGGCATCGCCCTCATCATCCTGCCCTGCTTTTCATACTGCATCCTTTGCGTCGATTTCATCGCAGAGCTTTTGGGCATCAGTTCTGCCGTGCTTAAAATCGCTATTTTCCACAGCTTTTTCAACCTCATCGCCGTGCTCATTTTTGGCTTAGGGATGCGACAGATCGCAAATTTTTTAAACAAAAATTTAAAAAGCGCCAAAGAAAATAAAGACAGACCCCTCTATCTGGATCCCAACCTCACCCCCTACCCCGACACGGCCCTGGAGGCTCTCAAAAAAGAAAGCGAGCATCTCTACGACAATGTCTGCGCCATCATCGCCCACACTCTGGGCTTTAGCCGCAAGGACATCCGCTCAAGCACCCCCTTCAAAGAGCTCATCCAAACAAAAAAATGGTTCAAAAAAGAAGTGAATTTGGGCCTGCTTTATCAAAATAAAATCAAAATTTTATTCGAGGCCATTATGGATTTTTCGGCCAAGGTTCAAATTCCAAGCGATGGGGCCGAGCAACACCATAGAATTTTCACCCTCAAACTCGCCGCAAAAAATCTCGCAGAGGCCAGTAAAAATCTCACAATCATCCAAGCAAACATCAAAAAATACTCTCTTTGCGACAACCCAAACCTAGCCCTAGAATACAACACCATAAGAAGCAACATGGCCGAGCTTTTAAGAAGCGTCGAGGAGCTGAGAAAGGTGGATGATGAAAGGGCCTACCTCATCATCAAAAATTTCGCCAAGGCTAAGGAAATTTTAAAAGAGGTGGATCATCAAACGCTTGGAAAGATAGAAAGCCTCCTTGTCGCGGGCAAAATCAACACCGCCGAGAGCATCTCCATACTCAACGACACCACCTTCATCGCCAAAATCGCGGGAGAAATCATCGAGGCGGTTGAAATCATCTTCTCCAAAGAGGGGCCTAAAGCTTAAGCAACTCTCCCCGCAAAATGTGAAATTTCAGCTTGCCGAAAAGCTCATCCCCAGCGTAAAGGCAGGATGGATACGGCCTCAGCCTCGCACCCTCATCCAGCACTATCAAATTCGCCTCCCTCCCCAGCTCTATCCTGCCTGAGTCCAGCCCCAAAAAATGCGCCCCATTAAAGCTCGTTATCTCGCAAAGCTCTCGCCAAGAAAGCAGCCCGCTCCTCACCAAAAAGGTCGCGCAAAGGCTCACATACTCGCAAATGCTATGGATCCCAAAGGCCGCCTCATCAAAGGCCAAATCCTTTAAGGCCACAGATTTAGGGCTATGCATGGCAGAAAGGAAGCGAATTTTCCCTCGCTTTAAGGCCTCTTGCAGAAAATTTCTATCCCCACTGGAGCGGAGCGGGGGCATGAGTTTCGCGCTGGTATTAAAGCCCGCACAAGCGCTTTCGTCCTTGATTAAATGATGAATTCCCACCAAAACGCTCTCACCATCCAGCAAGGATAGGGACTTTTCAAGACTGATGCCATCATAAACCACCGCGCCCTTGTAAAATTCCGCCACTTCCTTCATCTTCGCCACCTCACTGCTCTCAGCCACCCCGCTCATCCCACCGAGCCCCAGCTCAAAGGATAGGGCGCAGTCGTTCATCACGCCCCCATCATCAAAGCCCTCATCATAGCAGCGCACAAAAATGGGGGCCTTTTTCATCAGGGCATAATGCATCGCCATTTTGAGCGTGTTGGCATCCTGAGCGCTCTCAAGCTCTAGAGCCACAGCGCCCTCACGCATCAGGGTCGCTATGTTTCGCGGTTTGGAATCTACCTTGATGCTGGAGAATATGCGCAGTTTTTTTTGGGCGCAGTTTTGCAAAAAGAGGGCGAAAGCCTCCTCGTCAAAACGCATTTTATCGCGCAAAAGTATGGCGCCAATCCCGCCTTTTAGGCACTCTTTTTCCAAAAGATCCAAATGGGAAAGGCTGAATTTGTCGTTTTTCAAATTCACGCACAAATCCACAAAGGAGGGCAAAAGCGTGAGCCCCTCCACATCCAGCACGCCCTCGCCGCGCAAATTCTCGCCCATCTCCACAATTTTCCCGCCCTCAATACGCAGATCTAAAAGCTCCTCGCCGTAAATTTTCGCATTTTTAATGATCATCTTGCATCCTTGAAACTGGCTTGTTTGAGTAAATTTTGCACCGCGGTTTTGGGATTGGTGCCCTGCAAAATCCTCACCACCTCGCTCACAATGGGCGTATAAATCCCCCTCTCTTGAGCCATTTTATCGATGGCAAAGGCCGTTTTCACGCCCTCGGCCACCTCGCCAAGCGCGCTTAAGATATCTTCAAGCCTTTGATTTTGCGCCAGCATCAATCCCACGCGATAATTCCTAGAAAGCTTACTCGAAGCGGTCAAAAACAAATCCCCCGCCCCACTAAGTCCCCAAAAGGTCTCCTCCTTCGCCCCGAAAAAGGACCCAAAACGCTGCATCTCCACCAGCCCCCTAGCGATGAGGCTAGCGCGGGCGTTGTTGCCTAAATTTAGGCCATCGCTCACACCGCTCGCAATGGCTAGGACATTCTTATACGCGCCGCAAATTTCAGCGCCTCGCACATCATCATCGGTATAAACCTTGATGAAATCGGGGAAAAAGTCGGCAAATTCCTCGCAAAGTGCGGCATTAGAACCACTTATCACAAGGGCCGTTGGCAGACCCTGCTCCACCTCACTGGCAAAGGAGGGGCCGCTCAAAACGCAAAAGTGCGAAGGCTCTACGAAGGCTGAAAAAATTTCATCCAAAAATTGACAAGTGGCGCTATCAATGCCCTTTGAGGCGATGAGAATTTTTTGCGAAGAGGGCTTAAAATGAAGCCCCAGCCACTCCCTAAGCCCCTGCGAGCTGAGCGCAAAAATCAAACGATCGCACCCCAAGGCCTCATCCATAGCGATGAAATTTTCCCTCTCTCTCGTCGTAGGAGAGCTGATGAAACAAGCATTTTTCACGCTCAAAGCCCTATGCAGCGCACTGCCCCACTTGCCAGCACCGATGATAGCGATTTTAGACATTTTTCACTTTCAAAATGTGGATTTCACGCTTTTACTAGGCTCACATCCTCGCCTTTCATCACTTGATTCATCGTATTCATCGCGCACATTTTCCCACACATCGAGCAGGAATTTAGCTCCTCAGGGCGGCGCTCGTTAAACATTTTCTTCGCCTTTTCTCCATCAATAGCAAGCTTGAACATCTTCTCCCAGTCGATCTCCTGCCTCGCCACACTCATCGCATCATCGCGCGCCCTCTCCTTGGGAAGCTTGGCCAAGTCTCCCGCGTGCGCGGCTATCCTAGTCGCTACGATACCATCGCGCACATCCGCTAAATTCGGCAGTCTCAAATGCTCGGCCGGGGTCACATAGCATAAAATATCCGCCCCAGCCGCAGCCGCCACTGCCCCACCGATGGCTCCGCTGATGTGATCATAGCCCGCGCCAATGTCCGTTACCAGAGGCCCTAGCACATAAAAAGGCGCGCCCTTGCAAATGCGCTTTTCAAGCTGCATATTCGCCTCTATCTCGTTGATCGCCATGTGGCCTGGCCCCTCTATCATCACCTGAACCCCCGCATCCCAAGCCCTCTGCGTCAAAAGCGAAAGCTCGATAAGCTCGGCAATCTGTGCCGCATCGCTAGCATCGTGAGTGCAACCCGGTCTTAAAGCGTCCCCTAAAGAAAGCGTTACATCGTATTTTAGGCAAATTTCAAGCAAGTCATCATAATACTCATAGAAAGGATTTTCCGCTTCTTTCATCGCCATCCACGCATACAGCACCGAGCCGCCGCGGGAGACGATGTTGGTGAGGCGTTTGGTTTGCTTCAAAACCCTAGCCGCACGGGAATTTATCCCCGCATGGATGGTCATAAAATCCACCCCGCTTTTAGCGTGATGAAGCACGACATCTAAGAAATCTTTTGCCTTTATTTGCTTTAAATCCTTCTCCAAAAAGCCCACCGCATCATACACAGGCACCGTGCCTATCATCGCTTTGGCTTTGGCGATGAGAGCGTCTCTAAACTGGCTCGTCTTGCCATAATTGCTAAGATCCATGATGGCCTCGATGCCAAATTTATGCGCCAAATCCACCTTATCCATCTCCTCAGCGTGATCGACGCAGTCGTTGGAAACGCCCAAATTCACATTAACCTTCGTGCGCAGTCCTAGACCTATGCCGTTGGGATCTAGGGCGGTGTGGTTGATGTTAGCCGGGATGATGATCTTGCCTGAGGCTAAATTTTCAAGCAAAAAATCCTTGCTAACTTGTTCTTTTTGGGCAACAATTTGCATTTGAGGGGTCCAAGTGCCCTCCCTTGCGTGAAGCATTTGTGTTTTCATGGTTTATCCTTTGAAAAATTTGGATAAATGAGGGGTCAAAGTAGAAAAAGTAATCTTCCCAACGCTAGCATTATCTAGTTCTGGTTCGGTCTAAGCTTTTAGCTTACTCTCAGCCTGTCGCACAAGCTCCCGTCATTTACGAGAAAAATTATAATGTTTATTTTTTAACCTTTGGCTTGGAGATTTTGACAAAACGCATCAACTCCTGTGTCGTTTGGATGTGTCGGGGTAGTTTGCCAAGGCAGTGTTTGAAAATTTCAGCCGCGGCTAGGGCATCGTTGAGCGCCCTGTGGTGTGAATTTTTTATACCTAAAATTTCTTTCAGCGCGTCTAGTTTGTAGCGGGGGCTTTCTATGCAGCATTGTGCAAACTCTACGGTGCAAATTTTGTGATTGAGCAAGATGCCAAAATGGCACTCGTTTAAGGATTTGGAGATGAAAGCATAATCAAAGCGCACATTATGCGCGATGAAAACGCTATCTTTTAAAAAAAGCCTGAATTCGCTCAAAACGCTAGAAATGCTAGGCGCGTTTGCGACCATCTCGGGGCTGATGCCTGTAAGATGGGTGATGTTTTCTGGGATTTCCCTCACCCTCACGAGGCTCTCAAAGCGCCCAAGCTCTTTGCCGTTTTGAATTTTAACCGCGCCGATTTCTAAAATCTGCCCAGTATTTGTCCCGCCCGTGCTTTCAATATCCACCACGCAAAAAATTTCATCCTTGATTTTTTGCGTCCTGCTTTTGAGACTGAGGTTATTGTCCTTGCTTAAATTCAAACCCAAGCCCATAAGCTCCAAGGTTTCTAAGTCCAAATTCAAATGCCCAAGCTCCTCGACCTTAGAAAATTCCTCCATAACCCAAGCATAGGGCTTACTTTGCTGGCTCAAAGTGGCTAGGATCGCCTCAACTTGCTGCAAGCTCAAAATTCAAGCTTTAAAGAAGAAATCGCAGCCCTGTAATCCTTAGAAGAAAAAATATAGCTGCCAGCGACCAAAATATCCGCGCCTGCCCCCTCCAAATCTGCCGCATTTAAGCCACTCACGCCCCCATCAACCTCGATGAAAACCTTAGCATTTTTGCGCTCAATCAAGGCTCTGAGCTCTTTGATTTTATCGCACACTAGGGGCAAAAATTTCTGTCCTCCAAAGCCCGGATTAACACTCATTAAAAGCACCATATCTACAAATTCAATTAAATGTTCTAATGAACTTATGGGCGTGTGAGGATTAAGGGTGATAGCAGGATGAATTCCTTGCGTCCTTAAATACTCGCACAGTCTTATAGGGTGGGCTTCTGCTTCAATGTGAAAGGATAAGAATTTGGGCTTTAAGGGTAAAAAAAGCTCGACAAATTTTGACACATCTTTTACCATCAAATGCACATCTAAAGGCACGGAACTCACGCTTGAAATTTTTTCCAAAACGCAGGGGCCGAAAGTAAAATTTGGCACAAAATAACCATCCATCACATCAATGTGCAAAAGATCGGCCCCCGCTTCGCTCACTGCCCTTATCTCCTCCTCCAATTTTAAAAAATTCGCCGCTAATAAACTTGGCGCTATGTACATGCATAAATCCTTTAGAAAATTTATAAATTTAATCAACAAAAGCATCTTTCAATTTGCACTAGAATTTTTTTTAAGATCCTTATTATTAGTATTATAAACAAAGCCCAGTACCTCAGCCACTGCCTTAAAAAGCTCCCTGGGAATGAGCTCATCGACCTCGCAGAGCTTGTAAAGCTCCCTTGCTAGGGGAGGGTTTTCATACACCACGACATTGTTTTGATACGCCATTTCTTTAATCCGCAAAGCCAAAAAATCCACGCCCTTCGCCACAATCCTAGGCGCCTGCTCCCTAGCGCTATCGTAGCGGATGGCTACGGCGTAGTGAGTGGGGTTCGTGATGACCACATCAGCGCCTGCGACATCCTGCACCATCCTGCGCCTCGCCGCTTCCATCTGCAAACGCCGAATTCTACCCTTGACCTGCGGATCACCTTCCATTTGCTTATACTCGTCCTTGACCTCCTGCTTACTCATTCTCAGTCCCTTAAAATACTGAAAACGCACCAAAAATATATCCAAAATTGCGATGATCAAAAAGGCGATGATCACAATGGCGGCCAAAATCAAAGCCTTGTCCCTTAGCCATAGCATCTGTGAGATGAGGTTGTAAAGCTCCACTTTGGGAAGCTCCTTGATGAATTGCAAAAGCACGATGAAGGCTATGGTGAAAACGATGCTGACTTTGAGGATGATTTTGAGGCTTTCGATGAGTTTTTTGAGGGAGAATAAATTTTTTAGACCTTTGAGGGGGTTGATTTTGCCTAAATTTGGCATTATGGGCTTTGTGGTGAAAAGAAAGCCAAACTGCATCACATTGCCCACCACGCCAGCAATCATGATGCTCAAAACGATGGGCGCAAGGATGATCAAAACCTCAAAAATACTTTTGATCATAATGGCTTGGATAATGCGTAAATTAAATTCTGCGCCGATGAAACTTTGATAATAGCGATACAAATTCGCCACGCGCTCACCCATGAAGTCCATCAAAAAAATGACGAGGGTGATGGCAATGATAAGAACCACGACAGCGGCGGCATCTTGGCTTTTGGGGACATTGCCCTCTTGT
This sequence comes from Campylobacter sp., assembly GCF_030528245.1. Classification (GTDB taxonomy): domain Bacteria; phylum Campylobacterota; class Campylobacteria; order Campylobacterales; family Campylobacteraceae; genus Campylobacter_D. The sequence goes on along the minus strand of NZ_JAUMZG010000004.1, from coordinate 4,782 downwards.
CTGGCGTCTTCTATTTTCTTGGACGTGGGTTCTTCGGTTTTTTCTGCATCATCAGCCATTTTAGCCCTTTAAATTTTTGAAACAAAATTATAATCAAAAAATACAAATTGATAAGAATTTTGAGAGAAGATGACTGCAGAGTGGGTGTTAAATAGTGTTTAAAATGGAGAAGCTAAAAAGTATGGAAAGCCTCAAAATGAGGCTTTTGTGAACTAAAGTTTGCCTTCGTTTTTACCAAGATACTCAGCCACGCCCTTAGGGTTAGCCTTCATGCCTTCATCGCCCTTATTCCAGCCAGCTGGGCAAACCTCGCCATGCTCGTTGGTGAAAAGCATGGTATCGACCATCCTAAGCATTTCGTCGATGTTTCTGCCCAGCGGCAAGTCATTAACCACAGCATGGCGCACGGTGCCATCCGCATCCAGCAAAAATGAACCACGAAGAGCCACAGCCTCAGCGAAAAGCACATCAAAATTTCTAGCGATTTGTTTGGTCAAATCCGCCACAAGAGGGAATTTAACCTGACCGATACCGCCTTGGTTGATGGGGGTGTTTTTCCACGCAAAATGGGAAAATTCATTATCTCCAGAAATGCCTATCACCTCGATGCCTCTATTTTTAAACTCTTGATACCGTTTATCAAAAGCGATAATTTCCGAAGGACAAACGAAGGTAAAATCTTTTGGATAAAAGAAAACAACGGCTCCTTTTGGGCCGATATTTTTGTAAAGATTGAAATCATTAACGATTTCATTGTTTCCCAATACCGCAGGAGCGGTAAAATCTAAAGCCTTTTTTGTAACAATCATTATTTTCTCCTAAATGATAAATTTTATTGACAAAAAAATTATAACTATAAATCTTTAAATATTTTTAAAATTACTCACTTAGTGGATTTAATTTTTTTTAAACAATTTCAAGGCATAATCCAAGCTTTTAAAAATTATAGGAGTATTTCAATGGAAAAAACCCTATCCATCATCAAGCCAGATGCCGTAAAAAAGGGCGTGATAGGCAAGATTTTAGATCGTTTTGAAAGCAGTGGTTTGAGGATTGCAGCGATGAAAAAGATTCAGCTCAGCAGAGAGCAGGCTGAAAATTTTTACGCCATCCATAGAGAAAGGCCATTTTTTAAAGATTTGGTGGAATTTATGATCAGCGGTCCTGTGGTGGTTTCTGTGCTGGAGGGTGAGGGTGCTGTGCTTAAAAATAGAGACCTGATGGGCGCGACAAATCCAAAAGAAGCCAAATCCGGGACAATTAGAGCCGATTTTGCAGAAAGCATTGACGCTAATGCCGTCCATGGTAGCGATAGCTTAGAAAATGCGAAAATTGAGATTGATTTTTTTTTCAAAACCAACGAAATTTACTAGATGAAAATAGCTTTTTCTAAGATTAATTCTGCCCCCTATCCTTTCAATCTAAATCTCGACAATGTCATTTTTGAGGGCGATATGGTGAGAATAAATCCTAAGCATGTCAAACTCAAAGCCACGATGCAGGGCTTTGTTGATAGACCTTGTGACCGCTGTGGTTTGGATATGAAGTTAAAGCTCGATGAGAATATAGAGCTTTTGTTGAGCGATGGAATTTTTAAGGATTTTAAAAACGAGTTGAGCGATACCATTGAATTTTTTGATTCTCAAATCGATTTAGCCGAGCTTGCGTTCGGCGAGCTTGAAGTGCATTTGAGCGATTATTTTTATTGCGATGTTTGTGGTAAAATTTAAATTTATTTTAAGGAGATTAAAATGGCAGTACCAAAAAGAAGAGTGAGCAAAACGCGTGCGGCCAAGCGAAAAACCCACTATAAGGTCAGTCTTCCCATGCCCGTAAAAGACAAAGATGGGAGTTACAAAATGCCCCATCGTGCCAATCCCATCACTAAGGAATATTGAAATTTATGGTAAGCATTGCCATCGATGCGATGGGTGGAGATTTTGGAGAAGGTCCGGTTGTTGAGGGCGTTTTACAGGCTTTAGAGGAGAGAAAATTTAAGGCCATACTTGTGGGCGAGTCCAAGCTCTTAAAGCCCTTAATCCCAAAGCGTCTCGCAGAATTCATCCACTTTGAAGAAGCCGACGAAATTTTCGCGATGCACGAAAGTGCTACCGATGCGCTGAAGCGTAAAGAAACGAGCATTTACAAGGCTATCGAGCTTGTGAGGCTTGACAGGGCTCAGGCTGTGGTTTCGGCGGGTCATAGTGGGGCGAGCATGTCCCTTGCCACACTGAGGCTTGGAAGGCTCAAAAATGTATCCAGACCAGCCATCGCCACCCTGATGCCCAACATAAAGGGCAAAACTTTGCTTTTGGATGTGGGCGCTAATGTCGATTGCAAAAGTGAAAATTTGTTCCAGTTTGCCGTCATGGGCGAGGCTTATGCGAAGGAAGTGATGAAAATTTCAGCCCCGCGCCTTGCCCTGCTTTCTAACGGCGAGGAGGAGTGTAAGGGCAATGAGCTGACCAAAGAGGCCCACGCCCTCATGAAAAAACTTCCCAATTTCATCGGTAATGCTGAGGGCAGAGATATTTTTAATGCCCATGTTGATGTACTGGTTTGTGATGGCTTTAGTGGAAATGTTATCCTGAAATCTTGCGAAGAGGTCGCTACGGCGATTTTTAAAATTCTCAAAAATGAAATCAAGCAATCCCCGCTTTCAAAAATCGGCGCCCTACTGATGAGGCCTACATTTGGCAAGATTAAAAAGCATATCGACTGGCAAGAATACGGCGGTGCGCCCCTGCTTGGCGTGAGGGGTTGTGTTATCATCAGTCATGGTAAAAGCGATGCTAGAGCGATCAAAAACGCTCTTTTTCAAGCCATAAATTTTAGCGAATCCAAACTCAATGAAGCCATAGAAAATGAACTCGAAAAACACTCCCCTCAAAGCTAGCCTCAAAAGTATAGCCTCCTATGTGCCCGCCAAAATTCTAAGCAACAACGAGCTCGAAAAAGTAGTTGATACCACCGATGAGTGGATTGTGAGGCGCACAGGCATCAAAGAAAGGCGCATCGCAGAGGCGGATGAAGGGGCCAGCGATCTTGGCACAAAAGCTGCGCTCAAAGCCCTCAAAAGGGCAGAGTTAAGCCCCCGAGATATTGACGCTTTGATCGTTGCCACCCTGAGTCCTGATTATTTCACCATGCCCTCGACTGCTTGTAAGATTGCTGCAAATTTGGGCTGTGAAAATATCACGGCCTTTGATATTTCAGCGGCTTGCTCGGGCTTTATTTATTTGCTTGAGTTGGCCAAAAGCTTGGTTGAAAGCGGAGCGAAAAAAAATGTCTTGATTGTCGGGACCGAAAAAGCAAGCTCGGTTATGGATTACACCGACAGGAGCATTTGTATACTTTTTGGAGACGGAGCTGGGGCTGGGGTGGTGAGCCTTGATGTGCAAAATACCATCATTGATGTGCATACGGCAAGTGATGGAAATTTCGGTGATTTGTTGATGATAGAGCGTTCGCAAAAGGCTGAAATTTCAAGTCCCTTAATGATGAAAATGAAGGGCAGTGAGGTTTTTAAAATGGCCGTGCAAACCCTAAGTCAGGATGTCGTGTGGCTTTTGGAAAAAAATCAAATCACAGCACAAGATCTGGACCTTTTTATCCCTCATCAGGCAAATTTGCGCATCATCAAAGCCGTGCAGGAAAAACTAGGGCTTGAAGATGAAAAATGCATTCTAACCGTGCAAAAATACGGCAATACCTCTGCCGCCTCCATCCCCATGGCGATGAATGATGCCTTCGAAGAAGGGAGGCTTAAAAAGGGTAGCCTCATCTTATTGGATGCTTTTGGCGGGGGCTTCACTTGGGGCTCTGCTTTATTGAGATTTGGCGGGGCGAATTTAAAACATTAAAATAAAATCCTATTTTTTAGTAGATTTTTAGAATAAGCTTTTATTTAGCGACTCGATCAGCAAGCTATTTGCATTCGACTTGAATTAAAAATTAATGCTTTGGTTTTGCGAATGGTATAAATTTCTTTTCAAAAATCTGCGCGTGAGGATAAAATCATAAAAATCACAACTTAAGGAAAGGCTAAAAATTTTATGATTTTTAAGTTTTCGCGCAGAAGGCGATGTTTTACCACCCGCAAAACGCTTTTGATAAAACACCAAAAAAGCTTTTTAAAATATCTCCGCCGAGGCTCAAAATATTTTTACTTTTTCCAAATAAAATGGCCGAGTTTTTACCCTCACAAAAGCAAAATTCTTAAACTTTTGCGACAAATTTGTTTTAAATTTTTGTCTTAAATTTTGAATCATTTTTAGCGAAGTTGTTGCGATATTTTTTAGAAATTTAATCTTTTCAAATTTCCCAAACATCGCCGATCCCTTCATGCCATCGCAAGGTTTTCGCTCTGTGATAAATTTTATCTTGCGGGTGCGTTTAGGCCGCTCATTTCAAGTCCGCAAACTCGCTTTTGTGAGCAAAGCCGCCACAAGTCCGTGAAATCGCCCCCCCTCTTGTGGCATTTCCTCGACCCCACACTTTACAATCCATACTATCCCAGAAGACAGAATCCTTGGCCATCTTGTGTTTTTGAATTTATGAAATTTGATTTTCACCCTGCTTGATGCGTAAAAAATTTCAGCGCCTTGTAAAATTCTTTAGAATTGCGGCCCCAAATTTTCAGGGTGAATTTCTTATGTTTCGACCGCTCATTGGTTACAAGTCATCAAAAGGAGGGATTGAGGGCGAGATAAGCTTAAGAAAATATTAAATGGTGGATTTAGCAGGACTCGAACCTGCGACCAACCGGTTATGAGCCGGTTG
>NZ_JAUMZG010000042.1 GCF_030528245.1 Campylobacter sp. | reverse complement strand
ATTGCCATGGAACTCTCCTTTCTTGATTAAAAAATTCATTCATATTTTTTCTTTTCAAATTAAGAAAATACAAAGGCTCTAAAGTTTTGTTGATGAAGCGCACCTCATAGTGCAAATGAGGCCCCGTAGAAAGCCCAGTATTACCGCTATATCCTATCAAATCCCCCTTCTTGACAAAGTCCCCCGCCCGGACCACATCCTTGCGATTCATATGAGCAAATACGGTTTTGAAGCCAAAATTATGCAGCAAAATCACATTGTAGCCATAGCCATTATCGCTATAGCCTGCAAATTCCACCACCCCGCTCGCTGGAGCATAAACGGGAGTGCCGATATTGGCTCGCAAATCAATGCCCGGGTGGAATTCTTTGCGCTTGAGGACGGGGTGATTCCTCCAGCCAAAATTACCCGTGATGCCCTTATTTTCAATGGGCCAACCATTGGGGATTTGATTCAGGATGCCCTGCTGCTGGTCGTTGGTGAGGTTGAGATTTTCAAGCCGCGCGCTGAGGGTGAGATTGTTTTCATTATCAAGCCCAAGAGCCTCTTCAAAAGCGGCAATTTTATCCTCGATCGCGGCATATTCCTGAGCCTTTTCGTCGAGGCTTTTTTGCATCAGTGCGTTTGAAATTTCAAGCTCCTTGCTTTTTTCAATGAGCTCTTCTTTTTTTTGATTGATATCGCTTAATTTATTGCCCAAATACTTGATATAAAAGCCGCTAGCCACTAAAAAAAACACGACAAAGGCGATGATGTATAGGGCGATTTTTTTGATGATCTGATTGAGGTAAAAATGTTTTGAGCCGTTGATGTCTGTGATTGTGATTGTAAATTTATTTTTCAACACTTAAAATTTCCTTTAAAAAACGCTCCACCAAGGAAAAAGAGCCAAAAACTAAAATTTTTTCATCCTTTTCTAAGCCACCCTCAAAGGGTCCGCATTTCATCCCAAGCGCCCTGCAAACGCCAAAAACAGCCTCATTTGCCAAGTCCCTGTCCTCATCCTCATAAACAAAAAGCGCAAGTTTAGCAACGATAGGCTTTAAACTTTTTAAAATGGCAAAGATATCCTTATCCGCGTAGGCATTATAAACGAGTCTGAATTTTTGCCCCGCAAAATGCTGCGCCAAGGCTCGCGCGGCCATTTCATTATGTCCCACATCTATGAAGAGTTTTTCGCTTATTTTTTGGCACCTGCCCATTAAATTTAAAGCTTTCAAATTCTTCAAGGCCCCCAAGCTCTCCTTCTTCAGGCCTAAAAGTTCACAGGATTTTAAGGCTAGCTTAAGATTATGCTGCAAAAAAAGCGGTAAGCCAAAGGCGCGGCTGTATTTTTCCACCTCCCGCTCCAAATCCTCCTCAAGTGCTCCTAAAACCACCAAATTAGTCCCCTTCAAAAGGGCAATTTTCTCCGCCAAAGCCAAAACTTCCCCCTCCTGCTCGCCGCTGATGAGGGTCATTTTTGCCATGACCTTGAGCTTGGTTCTTGCGATTTGCTGCAAATTCTCACCCAAAATTTGCGTATGATCCCGACCTATTTTTGTGAAAATGCTTAAGGATTTTTCAAAAACCGAAGTGGCATCATACTCCCCGCCAAGCCCCGCTTCAAAGATGATAAAATCGCACCCTTCAAACAAAATCGCAGCCAAAAAAGTCGCGTATTCAAAATAGCTTAAAGACTCCAAATCCTCCCCCAAAAGCGCGGCCAAATCGCGATGTGCCCCCTCAAGCTCCTCCCACGAAGCCGCCCTTCCTGCGTGATAAAACCTCTCACTGAAATCAAAAATATGCGGACTGCTATAATGCCCCACTTTGAAATTTAAGCCCTCCAAAAGCTGGGCCAAAAAGCGCCCCGTCGAGCCTTTGCCGTTCGTGCCTACGATGTGAATGATGGGCTTTTTGGCAAAATGCGCCTTGTATTTTTCAAAAATTCTAAGGCACAAAAAGGCATCAATTTCTCTATAAAACGCGCTTTTTCGCGCTAGAAATTCACGCATCCGTGCTCTCCATTTCTCGCAGTAAATTCTCCAAAATGCTCCCATCTGGCAGGCTTTGCTTGTCGAGGTAAGAAACGCTGATTTTAGGCGTGATCACATCCTGCTTGTAGATGAAGCGGAAATTTTCAATGCTACCCACCCCCCTCTCAACCAAAGCCGCCATTTGCTCCCTGTCCCTGCCCGGTGCGATGATGAGGTAGCTTTTTTCATCCAGCATCCAAAGCTCATCAAGCTCCCCGCAATTTTCTTTGAGAATTTTTTTAAAGCGCACGAAAATTTCATTGAGATTGCCCAGACCATATTTTTCCATGATGAAGCGATAGTTGGTGATGGAAAAAAGGACGATGGCGTAGTTGACCTTGTATTTGTGGAAATTTTCATCCAGTCTTTCAAGCTCTTTGACGACGCTATAGTCCTCTCGCGCCTCCAAATTTTGCGCGAATTGAATTTGAGCTTGGAGGCTTGAAAGCTTTTCGCCCAAATCGCGAAATCTGGCCTTCAAATCCTCAAAATTCAAGCGCACTTCTCCCTTTTCATCGGGTTTTAGGGCATGGATGAGATCCATGTTTTGGTGATTTTGCTGGCTTAAAAGAAGATAAAGCGCGTCGATTTTTTTAAGATTTTCATCAAAAAAATTAAGATTTTTCTCCACATAAGCATTATCCACCATCACCCTGCGCGAGACAAAGCCCTCCAGCTCGCTTTTAAAATGCGCCTTTGTGAGCATGGCAGGATTGTGCCGCATATGATCCGCAAAGTCTTTGATTTTCAAATCCTCCGCCAAAGAGGGCTGCAAGCAAGACTCCAAAAGCTCCGCAAAATGCCCATAAGAGCGCTCATCAAGCTCGTCCAAAAGCCTCTTAATGATGCTTTCATAATCATCGTATTTATTCAGCCCGAAAGCGGCGAGTTTTTTGTTAAAAGTCGCCGATTCGTAGCTTTCCTCCAGCTCTTTAAATTTTTTATCCAGCAAATAAATGGCCTCGCTATCCATCGTTTTGGAAATTCTGGCCGCACTGACCCTGGCCAAATCTCTGATTTTCTTGTCTTTGCTAGATTGCAAAACCCTCATCACCGTGCTTAAAAGCTCGAAAAATTCCCCAAACTGCTTCCCGCTTTGACGATTTAGAAGAGCGATGACAAAGGTCAAAAACTGTTCCAAGGTTCTAACGGACTTGTCTTGCATTTCCCTTTGAAAATGCGGCAAAAGCAGGGCTTGGTATTTTTGTATCTTTTCCTTGCTCCCGCTCGAAAAGCCACCTTTTTGGGCAAATTCTTCAAAAATTTCAGCGTAATTTTCCGGCGTGGGTTTGAGTCCCCTTTCTTTGAGGGCTATGAGGGTTTGCTTGGCTATTTCATTGATGTTTAGCGCCATTTTTATAACCCCTAATCGCCACCGCAGAAATAAACTCATCAAAAGCCTCGCTAGAAGCCGATCTGATCGCTCTCTGGCGCGCCTCATCGCTGATGATGCTGTTGGGCGAGATGTCAAAATTATAACTCCCGCTCGTGTTGAAATTCGCCTCGCTGCCGTCCTTTAAAACCAAATGAAAGCTTAGATTCAGCTTGGCTTTGTAACTGACCACATAGCCGTTTTCATCATAGACGAGGGGGATGAATTCTAAATTCGCCATGCGCACATTGATGATATCGTCCGCCTCGTGCTTGAGAGCGAGCTTGCGTCCGAGCTTTGAGATGATCATTTCCTTGAGCGTGTCGGCGACAAAGATGCTGTTTTGAGGGTCGGCGGGGTTGAGCTCCACATTGACATAAACCCCCTCGTCAAAAATCGCATCGGCAAGTTTTGAAGTGGGCAAATAGCCGCAAGCGCCCAAAAAAAAGGCAAGAAAAAGGCTAGCGAAGGGGCGCATCAAAATACTCACCGTGATGGTTTTTAAGGTAATCCACCACCTCCAGCACCTCATCGACGCCCTGCGCGGATGAGTTTTCAAGCACGGAGTCCGCATTATCAATGTAAAGCTCCACCACCTCATCAAGGCTCTCCCTCTTCGCCCCCGCATACAAAAGCATCGCCTCCAAGACGATATTGAGCTCGTATTGTAAATTTTCAATTTCCTGTTTAAAATTTTCCCGCTTAAAGTCCGCCATTTTCGCCCTCCTTTTGCAGTTTTTTGCTCGTGATCAAATCCACAATCTGCGCCTTGATGCATTGATAATTGCTCCCGTCCTTAAAGGCAGCAAAAAGCCCTCCGCTAGCGTTTTTGTGCCCCCCGCCGCCGACCAAATTTTTCGCCATCGCGCTCACATCCACCCTGCCATTAGCCCTAAAGCTCAAGGTCTTTCGCGAGCTCACATCGATGAAAAAGTCAAAGTCCTCATTCTGCACCAAGAAATCATTGCCGATGATGGAGGTGTTGCCGATGTTGGTCGTTAAAATCCCTCTGTATCCTTCGTATTCTAGGCTAAATTCCTCCTTCATCAAAGAAAGCTTTTTGACGATAAAGGCCGAAATTAAATTCGCCAAAGTATCCTCGCCCTCCCTTGCAAAAAAGTCCTTTTTGATAAAATGCACGGCATTTTCAAGCATGATGTGCGCATCCTCTTGCTCGATGAATTTCCTCGCTCTATCTAGCAAAAAAAACATATATAAAACATTATCATCCCGAAACATCACGCGGTTGATTTCCTTCGCGCCACTGATGAGGTTTAAAAAAACCTTCCCCAGCTCAAATTCCGCAGCATTTTTGAGCCAAATATCCACCGCATTCACCACCCGCACGAAGCGCTCAAGCCCCGCATCCTCGCGGCAAATTTTAGAAAAAAAGTCATAAACGATGCGCGCCGCACAGCGCGAAGCGTCCAAAAAATACCACGCATATTTTTGCATGCACTCAAGTCCGCTTTGATGATGATCAAGAAGCAAGAGATGAATTTTTTTTCCCGCGATGAGCTGCTCAAATTCCTCGCATTGGGCTAGGGTTAAATTCAAGTCCGTGATTAAAATCACCGCCCTCTCCGTGCCGTCTTTTTCTATGTCGCCGAGGATGGTTGCGATATTTTCGCTGATTTCTTTGCCGTAGTTGGAGTTGTAAAATTTCACATCTTTGAAGTAAAAATTAACCACATACTGGCAGGCATAGCCGTCCAAATCCGTGTGTGAAAGATGATAAATTCTCATTTTTTTCCTTAAAGTTCTATTTTGATGATGCCCTCAGTGTTGAAATTTGTATTCTCCGCGATCTCCGCAAAGCTCAAAACCACGATGTTGATATTAAAATTATAACAAAGCTCGGCGATGAATTTCCTAAGCTGAGGCTCGACACAGAGGATGAAAGGCTTGATGCGTCCCCCCGATGCGTTCGCCACTTCAGCCCTCAGGGTATCGACCATCGCCCCCGTTTGCGCCACGCTTAGGGGCAAGTGATAGCTACCATCCTTAAACTGCACATTTTCCATCAAAACCGCCGAGCTAGCAGAATCTAAAATGAAAATGTCCAAATTCCCCTTCTCGTCCACATACATATTGGTGATCATCCGCGCCAAACTCGCCCGCACATGCTCGATGATCATATCAAAGCTCTGACTCACCTCAGCAATATCGCTCATCGATTCGAGGATGGTAAGCATATCGCGGATGGGAATTTGATGCTTGAGCAGGTCCTTGAGCACCTTTTGGATGAGTCCTACAGAAAGCACCTTGGTCGCGCTCTCGACGATGATGGGATACTCGCCCTCAAGCTTGGTGAGCATATTTTGCACCTCCTGACGCGTCAAAAGCTCACTGGCATGCTTTTTAATGAGCTCGCTCATGTGCGTTGAAATCACGCTCGCAGGATCGATGACGATGTAGCCATTGAGCGTGGCCTCGTCCTTTAAATTCGTATCGATCCACAGGGCATCGGAGTTGAAGGCTGGCTCCTTAGTCGCGATGCCCTCGACCTCCTCGGTGATGAAGCCGCTATCCATGGCGAGGTATTTGTCGGGGTAAATTTCGGCATTGGCTAGGGACACGCCCTTGAGCTTGAAGCTGTATTCATTGGGTCTTAGCTTGAGATTATCACGGATGCGAATTTTGGGCATCAAAAAGCCAAGACTCTGCGCGATGGCACGGCGCATCGAGCGGATGCGCTCAGTGAGCTCAGTTTCGGCGAGTTTTATCAGGCCATAACCCAGCTCAAGCTCTAAAATTTCAACCTTAAGAATGTCATTGATCTTAAGCTCTTCTTCCTTGATGATCTCTTCCTCGCTTTTTTTAGGCGCACTCGAAAGACTCCCGCCCGACAAGGCCCCTCCCTCATCCGTGGGTTGGGGCTTTGCCTTTTTGACATTGACGATGTCGATCTTGCCCTCCCTGACCTGCTTGGTTAAAAAACCAAGACTCAAAAAAACCAAGGCCATGAAGCCCAAGGACAGGGTAGGAAGCCCCGGAACCAAGGCAAACATGAACAAAACAAAGCCTACGATTAAAAGGGTGCGATACTCGCTCAAAAGCTGCGTGAGCGTGCCCTCTGCGAAATTTTCCTCGTCCTTGCTGGCCCTGGTGATGATGATGGCTGTGGCGGTGGAGGTGATGAGGCCAGGAATTTGCGAGACCAAGCCATCGCCTATGGTGAGGATGGTGAAGGTGTTTGCTGCATCGCTAAGGCTCATGTCGTGCTGGAAGGCGCCGATCAAAATCCCGCCGATGAGATTGATGATGGTGATGATGATGCCAGCAACCGCATCGCCCTTGATGAATTTGCTAGAGCCGTCCATCGCGCCGTAAAAATTTGCCTCCGCGATGACCTCTTGGCGTCTCTCACGGGCGGCCTCCTCATCGATGAGTCCGGCGTTTAAATCCGCATCGATGGCCATTTGCTTACCCGGCATCGCATCGAGAGTGAAGCGCGCCTGCACCTCAGAAACCCTCGTGCTACCTTTGGTAACAACCATAAAATTTATAAGAACCAAGATGCAAAAAACCACGATGCCGATGACCATGTTGCCCCCCACGACAAATTCGCCAAAGGCGGCGATGATTTCACTCACGGCGCCTGGGCCATTTTGCCCCTCGCTGAGTATCATCCTCGTGGTGGCGATGTTGAGGGAGAGTCTAAAAAGCGTGATGATGAGCAAAATCGTAGGAAAGGTCGTAAGATCCGTAGGGCGTGGGATGTAGATGGAGATGAGGATGATCAAAACCGACAAAGAAATGCTCAAGGCCAGAAAAAAGTCCAAAATGGCGCTTGGCAGGGGCACGATGATGATGGCTAGGATGCAGACGATGAAAAAGACTATCGTGAGGCTTTTCACTTTGATGATGGGGGCGACGAGTGGCCCTAAAAATGGAAAAACGAGGTCGAGGATCTTATTTTTTTTAGCCATTATTTTTGATGATGTCCGCTAGAGTGATGGATGCTAAAAAATCATCGATTTTATCTTGCAAATTCACAAGCATGGGCATGAGGGAGCAGTTTTTTTCCTGATGACTGGGGCAAACCCCCCCACTGCACTCAAAGACGCTGATGTCCTTTTTTTCAGCGCTATTGATAATCTCCCTGACGCTGTAATCTTTGGGCTCCTTAACCAACATAAAACCGCCCTTTGCGCCCTTGTAGGAGTGAAGCAGACCATCGCGAGCTAGAGTTTGCAAAATTTTCGCCAAAAAACTTTTAGAAATATCAAGCTCAAAAGCCATGGTATCAACATCCTGCGGGACATTTTTTTGAGAAATATAGATCAAAGAAAGCAAAGCATACTCACTGGCCCGGGTAAAAAGCACAGAAACTCCTCTCCTAAAATGATGAAAAAATTGTATTGAAAAATCTTAAAAAAACGGCTTAAAGGCTTTAAAAATTTTGAATTTCAGCTTATTTTTTGCTTCATTTTAATAAAATCCGTGCTTTTAATTTCATACCAATCAGGAGGTCAAAATGGCTTTGGATTCGGCTAAAAAGGCAGAGATTGTCGCAAAATTTGCCAAAAAGGCAGGAGATACGGGCTCTGCGGAGGTGCAAATCGCTCTGTTGAGCGCTAGAATTTTAGAACTCACAGAGCATCTTAAAATCTACAAAAAGGACTTTTCTTCAAGGCTTGGACTTTTGAAACTCGTAGGACGCAGGAAGAGACTTTTAAGCTATCTCAAAAGAAAAGATCAGGCTTCTTATACTAAAATCATCGCTGAGTTGAAGCTCAGGGATAAATGAGGCACTAGAGCCTCACTCTAGCTCAAATTCAAGGCAGTTTGTGCAGTTTCAAGATCACCCCCTTCTTTCAAAAATCAATCTTTTACGAAAATTACAATGCAGCCTCAAACTCACGCAAAGCGTGGAAATTAGCAGCGATGGAAGTATGGGAGATTTGATCGAAGAGCTAGCTCTAGCCCTCAAGCCCTGGCGCAAGGGTCCTTTTAAGATCGACGCGCTTTTTATTGATAGCGAGTGGCAGAGCTTCATTAAATTTGACCTTTTGAGGCCCTTTATGGACGCGCTTGGTGGTAAAATCATCGCCGATGTGGGCTGCAACAACGGCTATTACATGTTTAAAATGCTGGAATTCAACCCCGCAAAAATCGTAGGCTTTGACCCCAATGTCCAATACCGCCTCCAGTTTGAACTCATCAACGCCCTCGCTAAAACGAGCATTGAGTACGAGTCCTTAGGCGTGGAGGATTTGCCGGGCTTCGCGCTTAAATTTGATGTGATTTTTTGCTTGGGCGTGATCTATCACCGCAGCGATCCCGTGAAAACGCTAAAGAATTTAAAGGCAGGACTGAGAAGGGGCGGGAGCGTTTTTTTGGACACTATGTATATTGAAGATGAGCGGGAGATTGCCCTCGTGCCGAAAAAAACCTACTCCAAGATACCCAACATCCACTTCATTCCATCCATCCCCGCTCTAAAAAACTGGTGCGAGAGGGCGGGCTTTAAAAAATTTGAGCTTTTAGCGACCAAAAAAACCGACAAAAATGAGCAGAGAAAAACGGCGTGGATAGATTCGTATTCTTTAGAAAATTTCCTCAAGCCCAATGATGAAAATTTAACCTGCGAGGGCTATGAGTCCCCTAAAAGAGTCTATGTGCGGCTTGGAATTTAAGCCCTCAAATCCAAAAATTTATCCCCCAAACTGAAAGCCGCATTTTCAAAAAGCTCCCTAAAAAGCTGCGCCATGTCGGCCATTTTCTGCTCTACATCCTGCGCATCCTTGCAAAGCTTAGAGAAAAATTTTTGCGCCAGTTCTTTTTCATCGGGGCTTAGGCTCTCAAAGCCCTGCGTCAAAAGCTTGGTGTAAATTTTCGCCTTCTCATCGCTTTCTTCGTCATTTTTGAATTTATCCTCGACTCTTTGCCTAAATTCTTCTTGGATTTTTCTTTTAAATTTATCCAAAAGCTCTTGCAATTCCTCAGGAGATTTCGCTGTGCCAAAGGGATCGTTGTCCAATATCGCGCTAAGATCAGCCTTGATGAAATCATGAAACTGATATTTATCAAAATCCGTATAAAGCACCTTGCCGTCAAAATCATCATCCATGCCCAAAATTTTATCCAAAGCCAAAGCCAAAGTATCACTGGTGAAAAAGTCCTTAAATTTTTCCCGCAGCTCCTCTCTCAAAGAGCCAAATTTCTCATAAGCCCTAATGCCACCCAAGGTAAGCTTAGGATTATCATAGCACATGGCAAACCACTGCGGCGTGAAGAAGGATTTCAGCTCCAACCTTTCTGCATCATCAATAAGCCCGTCTTTGTTCGCATCGGCGCCTTTGTAGTTTAAATTTCTAGCCACTTCCTCATACCAGCCCCGCACGAAATTCGCCGCCGCGCCGTTGAAAAGATAGGAGTTATCTCCCCTTTGCTCCACCCCGCCAAAGTGCCTTTGCACCAGCATGATGCTCCTAGTACTGAGCTTAGTAAAGCGGATGGTATCGGCTCCATCAGCAAAATACACCCGCAAAAGGTCCTTTTCTAGCTCACGGGCCTTTTGGTTTTTTAGGCCCTGCGCTTCATCGATGAGGGGGCTTACTTTGTCGATTTTTTCGTGGATGAGGGCTAACTCCTCGGCATTTCTCTCATAAGTGGTAGAGTTAATATCCGCCCTGTAGGGGATGGTCCCATGCATGGGTCTATCGTCAATGGTCTTATGATAGGGATTGAAAGAGCCAATAAGTAACTTCATAATCAAACAAATTTCTTAAGGTTTATAGGTTTGCAAACAACGCTTATAACCTATGGTGCCAAATCCATACCAATTTGCACAAAGTGCAGCATTATAATGATAATTGTTGTTGTTGAAATATCCCGGCCTATAAGGTCTATGCACGGAATAGGGATTCGTGTGGTAATTATAAAGTCTATTTTCACCAGCCTTCAAATTCCCTACCAAAAAGGCATTACAAATAGCAGCCAAAAGGGCCAATTTTCTCATTTTTGTTTCCTTAGAAGTCAATTTCATCGTGGTACTATCGTAATTTTGTCGGAAAAATTCACCCCCGAGAGGCTGCGTCCTCGACCTCCTCCAAAAAACGCTCCACAAGCTTGTCCTCCTTGAGCTTTGCCACGACCTCGCCCCGTCTTATCACTAGCCCCTGACCCTTGCCGAAGGCTATGGCGACATCCGCGCCCTTTGCTTCACCCAGAGCATTGACCACGCAGCCCATCACGCTGATGTTTAGGGGGGTTGTGATGTGGGCGGTTTTTTCCTCGACGATTTTTATCGCGGCTAGCAAGTCGCTTTGAAGGCGTCCGCAAGTGGGGCAGGAGATGATATT
>NZ_JAUMZG010000041.1 GCF_030528245.1 Campylobacter sp. | reverse complement strand
TTATTTATAGATATTTGTAACTATTTATAGTTTTTTATAGGTTTGTAGGAACGGTTTCACAAAAAAATCAAAGCGCTTTTTGACCCGAAAAATTTAATCAATCCGGGCGTTATCATCAATGAAGATAAAAAAATCCACAGCAAAAATTTCAAGCCCTCGCACGAGATCGAGGACTTTTTGGAGGCCTGTATGGAGTGTGGCTTTTGTGAAAAATACTGCCCCAGCAAAAGCCTAACCCTAACCCCACGCCAAAGAATCGCCGTGCATCGGGAAATCAAACGCCTCCAAGCGCTAGCTCATAGAAGCCAAGAGGAAGAAAGCGAGCTTTTAGAGCTTAAAAAAGGCTATGAGTATGAAGTGGTGCAAACTTGCGCGGGGTGCTCCATGTGCGCGGTGGCTTGTCCCTTAGAAATCGACAGCGCTAAAATCGCTAACGCCTACAATAACGAAAACGCTAGGGGAATTTTTCTGGCAAAATTCTTGGCTAAAAATTTAAACAAGGGCGTGAAAGTGGCGAAATGGGGCCTGAATTTAGCCCATTGTGGCTCAAAAATCATAGGCAGGGAAAGAATGAAAAGCCTAAGCCTGAGTTTGAACGAAAAATTCCACACGCCCATAGTGCCCATTTTCATGCCAAGGGCAAACCGCTATCCTTTAAATTCACGCATCCATGGCGCAAAAAGCGTCATTTACCTGAGCGCCTGCCTCAATAGAGCCTTCGCGCCCCCAGCCTTAGCCAAAGACAAAAGAAGCCTGCAAGAAGTCTTTGAAAATCTCTGCAAAAAGGCTAAAATTTCAGTGCTTTACCCTGAGAGTGTCAAAAATTTTTGCTGCGGCAAAGCCTTCAAAAACTATACCTTAAAAATGCCTGAGCTTAATCCGCTAAAGGCTATGACAAACGAGCTTTTAAGCTTAAGTGAAAACGGCAAAATCCCCCTTGTGTGCGATCACAGTGCTTGCAGCGCGCAATTGCTTTCAAAATTGGGCGAAAAATTAAAAATTTATGACATGAGCGAATTTGTGGAAAAAGAAATTCTAGCGCACTTAAACATCGAGCCGCTTGAAGAAGATATAGGGCTTTTTGTTGTGTGTTCGGGCAAAAAATGTGGCTTTGATGTGAGCTTAAAAAAGCTAGCCTCACTTTGCACTAAGGCTAGGGTTTATGAGCATAAAAACACGCATTGCTGCGGCTTTGCTGGCGATAAAGGCTTTATAAAGCCTAAATTAAACGCTAACGCTCTTAAAGATTTGAAAAATTATTTTGCAAATTTAAAAATCACAAGATTTTACTCAAGCTCAAGCACTTGTGAGGTAGGATTAAGCGATGCGACGAAAGAGGCTTGGCAGCATTTGATTTATTTGGTGGATGAATTGAGCGGTTGATGGGGGTTGCCCCTCTCGCGCCCCACCCCCGCGCCAAAAAGCCTCAGGCTTGGGATAAAATTTATCCCTCAGTCCAGCCTCTTCCTTTGGTAAATTTTCCTAAGCCCACTATCAAGCCCGAAGCAAAATTTAAAAAGCGCCGGCACGATGAGCAGGGTGAGGAGGGTCGAGCTTATGAGGCCGAAAATGATGGTGATCGCCATGGGGGCATTGGCCTCATAGCCAGCGCCCCTTGAGAGTGCTAGGGGCAGCATCGCAAAGATCATCGCAAGGCTCGTCATCAAAATCGCCCTCAGCCGCAGCCTCCCCGCCTCCACAAGGGCGAGATCCGCATCCATCCCCGAGAGGCATTTTTTATTCGCCACATCCACGAGGAGGATGGCGTTTTTCCCCACCATGCCAAAGAGCAAGATGATGGCGATGAGGACGAAGAGCGAGAAATTATGCCCCGTGAGGAAAAGCCCCACGCAGGCTCCCCCAAAGGCTAGTGGCATGCTTATCATGATGATGAGGGGCAAAATGAAGCTCTCATAAAGCGCGGCAAGGACGAGGTAGATGAGGGTGAGGCCTAGGATGATGGCGAAAATGAAGCCCTGCAGGGTCTCATCCAATAGGTTGATGAAGCCCGTGAAGGCTAGCCCCAGCCCCTCGCCCAAAAGCTCGGTTTTGTTTTCAAGGATGAGCCTTTGCACTGCGTCCAAAGAGGGCCCATTGACTGCGGCGGTGATTTTCACCGAGCGGCTTTTGTTGTAGCGATGGATGCTTTTCAAGTCCTCGCCATAGACGAAATCCACCACGCTAGAAAGCTCCAAATTCAAGCCCTGATTGTTTTTGATGCTGATGCGTTTGAGCGCCTCGATGTCCCTTTTAAATTCAGGCGCCAAACTCAAAACAAGATCATCCCTCCCCCCAGCCCCGTCCATGCTGCCCACCACAACTTCGCCGAAGGAGTGCTGCAAAACCCCCGCGACATACTGAGGACTGATGTCGAGCCGCTTTGCTTTTTCCCTGTTGATGCGCAGGGAGAGCTCGGCCTTTTTGAGCTGGGCATTATCACTAATATCCACCACGCCCTCCTTGCGCGCTAAAATTTCCCTAGCCCGCCTCGCACCGTTTTCAAGCTCTCTCAAATCATCGCCCAAGAGAAGAATTTGCACAGGATCATCCACGCCAGCCCCTTCGATCTTGGGCAGTTCTAAAATTTTAAGCTCCAGGCCATCTGCGGCTAAATTCTGGCGGTAAAGGCCGATGAGCTCTTTTTGCCTGAGCCTCCTTTCACCCAGCGGCTTGAGCTTGACATAAATTTTAGCCCTCGTAGCATCCCTAGCATCATCATAGCCCACCAGCAAAAAGGCGTGAGCGACATTGGGGTCGTTTTGGATTTTCTCAAGCAGGGGCAGGGTTTTTCCCCGCATCGCCTCAAGGCTTAGATCCTTTTTGCTTTGGATTAAAATTTGAATTTCGCTATCGTCCTCCATGGGCAGAAAATCCAGCCCAATCCTACCAGCCAAAAAAAAGCAAAAAGCGATGAGAGCAAGGCTTGAGAGTATGAATTTGCCCTTGTTGCGTAGAATTTTTCTTAAAATCCTCTCATAAAAATCGTCCATTTTTGCGAAAAGGGCCTCGCTTTGGTGGAAAAATTTCCCCCCGTTGGGTCTTAAAAACCTAGCCGCCAAGCTTGGGATGAGCAAGACGCTCACCAAAAAGCTCACCACAATCCCACTTGCGACGCTAAGTCCTAGGGCCTTGAAAAAGAGCCCGGGTATGGAGTGCATGTAGGAGATGGGCACGAAGACGCAAAGCAGGACCACGCTGATGCTTAGCACGCTAAAGCCTATCTCGCGGATGCCCAAAAATGCCGCTTCTAGCGGGGGGTGGGTGGCGAGCTTTTTGGCGATGTTTTCGATCACCACGATGGCATCATCGATGAAAATTCCTATGCTTAGGGTCAGGGCGATGAAGCTGAGGCGGTTGAGATCCTGTCCTAGCAAATCGATGATGAAAAAGGTCGCAATGATGGAGCTTGGGATGGCCACGCAGGCGATGAGGGTGGCGCTGAGATTACGGAGGAAGAAAAACACAATGACGAGGGTCAGCAGGACGCCTAAAAGCATGTCGATAAGGACGCTTGAGAGATGCTTGTGGATGTTGAGGCCCTTGTCGTAGAGGATGCTAAAATCTACCTCCGGGAAGCTTTTTTCGAGGTCGGGGAGGGCCTTTTTGACCCCCTCTATCATCGCTAGGCTGTTGGAGCCATCCACCTTAGCAAGCTGCAATAAAACGCCCTCCTTGCCCTCAAAAATCGCCGCCTGCTTTGCGTCCTCATAAAGATGAGAAAGCGTGGCCACATCGCTTAGAAAAATTCCCGGCCCCAGCCTCAAATGGGCAAGCTCCTCCAGTGAGGTGGCCTCAAAATAGCCCTTGATGATGTGGTTTTCTTGAGGATTTTCAAGTTCCCCCAAGGCCTGCTTGAAATTTTGCTCTTTGATGATTTTGGCGACCTCTAGGGCGTTGAGTTGGTATTTTCTTAGCAAATTAGGATGCAGGGCGATTTTGACTTGGGGCCTTTGAAAGCCCACGCTTTCGATCTTACCCACCCCATCAACCCTCTGCAAAAAGGGCACGATCTCATCCCGCACGGCCTGCATGAGATGGCGTTTGTCCTCCGCACTCAAAAAAATGGAAAGGGTGGTGCCAGAATCAGAACTGACCTTTTCGATCGTAGGCCTTGCCTCAAGGCCTAGCGCGGCGATTTTATCGCGCACATCGTTGGCGGCGACTTCAAGATTTTTATCCAGTTTGAATTCCACCATCACAAGGCTGAAGTTATCATAGCTGACCGAATTGATCGTTTTCACCCCGTCTATCTCAGAAACGGCGTTTTCGATTTCCTTTGTGATTTTTGACTCCACAAAGCTCAAATCCCCCGCCGCCTTCGTGCTGATCTTGATGAGCGGGATGCTGACATTGGGGAACAAATTCACATTCATGCTAAAAAGCGATAAAAATCCAAAAATGATGAGAGCGCTAAAAAGCATCAAAATGCTGATGGGGCGGTTGATGGCGAGCTTATACATCACTCATCCGTGAGGATCTTGCCCTCGCCAAAGAGTCCGGGAGTGAGGTTTTGCGTATGAACCTCGGCGTAAATTTTTCTTGTTTTTTCCTCGATGCTGGGGTGGATGAGGGCGATTTTGCCACGAAATTCCTCGTCGCTTCCGTCCAGTTTGTAGAGGAAGGTTTGCCCGATTTTCACCGCGTCTTTGTATTTTTCATCAAAGCTTAAGACAAGCTTCACCTCAGGATAGGAAAAAACCTCCACCAAGACCTCCCCCACGCCCCTAGCGCCCTCGCCCACTTGGACAAATTTATTCGCGATGATGGCATCATAGGGGGCCTTGAGCTGCTTTTTTTCGCGCAAATTTTGATAGTGCCTCACGCCCAGTCTGGCCTTTTCCAGCCTCAGTTTTGAAAGGGTGAGGGCCGTTTGCACATCCTCATAGCTTTGCTTGTCGATGACCTCGCGCACGGCTTGGAATTTTTGCATCTTGCTTTGAGCGTTTTTAAACTCACTCAGGGCCAGATTGTAGTCGTTTTTTGCGTTTTCTAGGGCCAAACGCTCGCTCTCATCATCAAGGCTGAGTAAAATTTCACCCCTTTTGACCCTATCGCCAACCTGAACTCGAAGATCCTTCACGATGCCCACCGCTTCGAGCGTGAGCTTGCTTTGCATCCTAGCCTCAACGCTAAAGCTTGCATAAATTTCCCCAGCAAATCCCAGCGCAAAGGCCCCCAGCCAAAAAAGCACGATCCTCATCGCACGATCCTCTCCTCAAGGTCAAATCCGGCCAAAAAATAATAATTCGCCTTGGTGATTTCAAGCTCATTTTCCGCAAGCTCCAACTCCCCCGCCGCCCTAAATTTCGCCTCCAGTGCCCCCAGATACTCCACATAAGAGCAAAGTCCTGCTGTGTATTTTTTATCGACACTTTCAAAGGCTAGGTTGGCCGCATCAAGGGCGATTTTTAGGGTGCTGATTTGCTCAACCAAAACCTGCAAATTTTTTCTAAGAAAAGCTAGATCCTCTTCATTTTGGCGCTGAGCTAGCTTGAGATTGGCCCGGCTTATTTGCACATCCAAACGCCTGTTTTCAAGCTCCCTCCCCCTCGCATCAAAGTCAAAAATTTTCCACTCAAAACCCAGCACAAATTGATTATTTTGCGCGTATTTTTCTGCCAGTCCCTCGCTGAAATTTTGCAAATTGGAAGCGAGTTTGAGAGGGTGGTGATTTTTATAAAAAGCGAAATGATTTTGCACAAAAAAGCGCGGGAAAAATTCTGCCTTAGCGATGCTAAGAGCCTCTTGCGCTAGCCCCACCCGCTCCTTGGCCTTTAAAATTTCAACATTGCTCGCACGCTCATCCCCAAGCTCCTTCATCCTCGCCCCCTCTTCTGGGATGAAATTTCTTTGACTGAGGATGGTGAGCTCTTTTTTGACCCCCTCAAGTCCCAGTTTTTTTTGCAAAAATTCCAAATTTGCCAGATGATATCGCGCCCTGATGCTTTCTAGCTCGTCTTTCGCGCTCAGTCCAGCCCGATGAAATTTTTGCACCCTCAGGAGGGTTTTTTCCAAAAAAAGGGCCTTTTGCTCCTGGGCCTTGATGATTTTTTCAAGGCTTAGATAATTAAAATAAAGTGTGATGGCATTTAAAGCGAGGGCGTTTTTGCTCTGCATCCTATCCAAAGCGCTTAAATTTTTCTTAAATTCCAGTCCCCGCAGGGTCGCCTCCCTCTTGCCCCCATCGAAAAGCAAAAAATTCAAGCTAAACTTGGCAAAAAGGGCTTCTTGCGCGTCTATGATGCGGCGATCCTTGTTATTCGCCACATAAGCCCCGCTTAGGCTTAGGCTGGGTAGATAGGAAGCAAAAGCGGCTTGGTAGTCGTTTTCGCTTTGTTGGTGTTGAGAATTTTTTGCCAGATAGCTTTCGTTTTGGAGGCTAAGCTCTATGAGTTCTGCTAGGTTGGACGCGCACAGGGGGGAAAATAGCAAAAATAAGGCTGGGCTCAGTGCTTTTAAAATTCTATCCATAGCCCTATTATATTGTGCTTTGCTTAAATTTTTTATTGGTTTTAAATGAAGTTTTGGTTAGAATGTGCCTTTTTTGCGAGGATTTGATGAAAAATATTAGAAATTTCTCCATTATCGCTCACATCGATCATGGTAAAAGCACCCTGGCCGATAGGATCATCACCGAGTGCGGGGCGATTTCACAGCGCTTGATGAGTGCGCAGGTTATGGACACGATGGACATAGAAAAGGAAAGGGGCATCACCATCAAGGCACAATCGGTGCGCCTGAGCTATGAATTTGAAGGGCAAGATTTCATCTTAAACCTCATCGACACACCCGGGCATGTGGATTTTTCCTACGAGGTGAGTCGCTCGCTTGCTAGCTGCGAGGGGGCGCTGCTTGTCGTCGATGCCAGTCAGGGCGTGGAGGCACAGACCATCGCCAATGTCTATATCGCCCTAGAAAACGACCTTGAAATCATCCCCGTGATCAACAAAATCGACCTCCCCTCGGCTGATGTGGAGCGGGTCAGGCACGAAATCGAGCACATCATAGGCATCGATTGCGAGGATGCGATCTGCGTGAGTGCCAAGACGGGCGAGGGCATCGGGGAGCTTTTGGCGCGCATCATCACCAAGATCCCAGCGCCCAAGATCAACGAAACGGCGCCCACGAGGGCATTGATTTATGATTCGTGGTTTGATAATTATTTGGGCGCTTTGGCGTTGGTGCGGCTTTATGAGGGCAGCATCGCGAAAAATGATGAAATTTTGATCATGAGTAGCGGAAAAAGGCAGTTCGTGCAGGATTTGTTTTACCCGCATCCGCTAAGCCCCATCAAAACGAGTCGCTTGGAGAGTGGCGAGGTGGGGGTGCTGGTTTTGGGGCTTAAAAATGTGAGCGATGTGCAGGTGGGCGATACGATAAGCTTAAGCAAAAATAAAGCAAAAGAGCCCATCGGTGGCTTTGAAAGGGCAAAGCCCTTTGTTTTTGCAGGGCTTTATCCCATAGATACGGACAAATTTGAGGACCTGCGCGAGGCCCTTGACAAGCTAAGGCTCAATGATAGCTCCATCAGCTACGAGCCTGAGACTTCGCTGGCCTTGGGCTTTGGCTTTAGGGTGGGTTTTTTGGGGCTTTTGCACATGGAGGTGATCAAGGAGCGCTTGGAGCGGGAATTTGGACTGGATTTGATAGCCACGGCCCCGACGGTAACTTACAAAATCATCCAAACGGACGGGAAAATTTTGGAAATTCAAAACCCCAGTGAACTGCCGCCTGTCAATAAAATCGAGCGTATCGAGGAGCCCTTTGTGAAAGCGACCATCATCGTGCCGAGTGAATTTTTAGGGAATCTCATCACGCTTTTAAACCACAAAAGAGCCCTGCAGCTTAAAATGGACTACATCACGCCACAAAGGGTGCTTTTGGAATATGAGGTGCCCCTAAATGAGATAGTGATGGATTTTTACGATAGGCTTAAAAGCCTCACGAAGGGCTATGCGAGCTTTGATTATGAGCCGAGCGGGTATAAGGTGGGGGACTTGGTGCGGCTTGACATCAGGGTGGCGGGGGAAAATGTGGATGCGCTAAGCATCATCGTGCCGAATTCTAAGGCCTTGAGTAAGGGCAGGGAGCTGGTGGGGGCGATGAAGCAAATCGTGCCGCGTCAGCTTTTTGAAGTGGCGATTCAGGCCAGTGTGGGGAATAAAATCATCGCCAGAGAAACGATAAAATCGATGGGCAAGAATGTAACCGCCAAATGCTACGGCGGGGACATCACGCGCAAGAGAAAGCTTTTGGAAAAGCAAAAAGAGGGCAAAAAGCGCATGAAGGCCATCGGCAAGGTGCACCTGCCGCAAGAGGCCTTTCTAAGTGTGCTTAAGATCGACTAGCATCGCGTGGTGTGGGGCGTGGTGAAGCATCTTGGCGTGGCTTGAGGTATCGCTTGAGGCAAGGTGGGCCCGTGGCTTGAAGTATCGCGAGTGTGAGGTGTGGTGAAAATTTAAGCTCGGAGGACCTCAGTCCTCGCGAAGTTATCGGGCTAAAAATTTCAGGCCCAAATCAGGAAAATCTGTGAAAACGCCGTCAGCTCCTGCCTTGAAAAGTACAGCATCAAAGAGCTCCTCCACAGAGCCGGCATAGTCGGGCAGGGCATCTGCGCGTATGGTGTAGGGATGCACTTCAAGCTTGAATTTGTGGGCATTTTTGACGAAATCATTGGCGACAATTTTACCCTTTTTGCTTTTTTGCGTATCGAAAATCAAAGCATAGGTCGGCCCCACTCCATCTACGATTTTGGCGATGTCGGGGTAATTTTTCACATCCGTAAGATAGCTAAAATCATAAGGCTGCCACTTGCCATCTTTCTCCTCGTAGGTCTCAAGCCAGTCATTAAGCCCCACAAGCGCCACAAGCTTTATATCCATGCCAAGCTGAGGCAGGAGCTCCTTTTTCACGCGCACCAAATCAGGGTAGTCGAAGCTTTGAAAATACACCTTTGAATTTTTATCCGCATAGCCGTATTTTTTAAGCACCTCTAGGGTCGCCTTAGAAATGTCCTTACCTTCCTGCTTGTGAAACCACGGCCTTTTAGTCTCCACATAGATCCCCACATCCTTGCCTAGGGTTTTATTAAGCCCCTGGATGAGCTCGATTTCTTCTTCTAGGGTGTTAATGACAAAGTGGGATTTTTTGGCGGGGAATCTGTTAGGATAGGCGTTGGAGCTGTCGTTTTCGCCCTTGAAGCCCTCGCTCATTTTCAGGCTTTTTAGCTCCTTTAAGGTGAAATCTATCACATAAAAATGCCCATCTTTTCTCTTTCTTTTGGGGAATTTCTCCGCCACATCGCTTGTTTTGTCTAAATACAAATCGTGAATGACGATGAGTCGATTATCCTTACTCATAACCACATCCTGCTCGATGTAGGGCGCACCCTGAGCGTAGGCTAGGACCTTGCTTTCAAGCGTATGCTCGGGCAGGTAGGCGCTGGCCCCACGGTGAGCGATGATGAGCTTATCCGCAGCAAAGCTGTATCCAAAAAGCCCCAAAAATAGGGCGGTGAAAAATTTTGTCTTCATCAGGCAAACTCCAAAAATTTAATTGCGCCCCGATTTTAATGCGCTTTGGAAACAAAACAACAACTTCAAGCCTCAAGCCAGAAAAAATAAGCCAAAGAGGCGAGGATGATGGAGCAAAGTATGTTGAGGTAAATTCCCACCCTTATCATTTGCCCCTGCCTGATGTAGCCCGTGCCAAAGACGATGGCATTTGGCGGGGTGGCCACGGGGAGCATGAAGGCGCAACTCGCTCCTATGCCGATGATGAGGGCGAGTGTGAGGGCGCTTACGCCCAAAGACTCGGCGATGGAGACGCAAAGCGGCACGATGAGGGCTGCTGAGGCTGTGTTGGAGGTGAATTCTGTCAAAAAGACGATGAAAAATGCGAGCAAAAGCACGATGAAGAATAAATTCTTCCCTTGCACAAGACTGATGATGCCATCGGCCATAACCTTACTCGCGCCGCTATCCTTGAGGATGAGACTGAGGGTGATGCCCCCTCCAAAAAGCATCAGGACGCCCCAGTCGGTATTTTTTTGGATCTTTTCCCAATCAACCACGCCAAAAACACACACCAGCACGGCAGCCAAAAGGGCCACTAGGCTATCAAAGGAGCTTATTTTTTTGCCAAGATTAAAAAATTCCGAAAGGAGGGGATTGATGTGGGAGCTAAAAATCCAGCAGCTAGCGATGAGGATAAAAATCATCAAAGTGATGTATTTTTGCTTATCCATGGGGATTTTTTCCTCTAAATTTGTGCCGACTTTAAAGTGGAGTCTTGGTCTGAGGGTGAAATAAAGCACCGCTATCATCAAAGGCATGAAAATGATAACGACAGGAATTCCATATTTTAGCCATTGGGCAAAAGTGATGTTGAGATTAGTCGCTACGATGGCATTGGGAGGGGTGCCGACGAGAGTGCCTATGCCACCGATGCTAGCGCTAAAGGCAATGCCTAGCAAAACGAAACAATAGGTGTTTTTATTTTCCGCAAAATTCAGTTGCGAGAGCATGCCGATGGCTAGGGGCAGCATCATCGCTGTGGTCGCGGTATTGGACATCCACATGGACAAAAATGCCGTGGCAAAAAAGAGATAAAATACCGCGAGGGTGAAATTCCCCTTTGCTAGCGACAAAATTCTCTGAGCGATGATTTTATCGAGCTTTTGAAAGTGCATTGTAGCAGCCAAAGCAAAACCACCGAAAAATAAAAAAATATTAGGGTCTGCAAACCCTCTCAGCGCTTCTTTTACCCCCATCAGTCCCGTGGATGCGGCTAAAATTGGTATCAAAATAGCCGTTATGG